>JANYHX010000240.1 GCA_025362155.1 Gallionella sp.
ATTTTGGTTCAACGCAGTCAGCACATCGCCTAGGGCAGGCGATGCCTTGAGTTCGGCGAAGGCGATCTCACGTGATTTGAAAATGGCGCCGGCCACACCTGGTTCGGTTTTCAGCAGCTTGTCGATTTCGGCAACGTCGTCCTTCTTGGCGTCGAGCGTCAGGAAAATTGAAACCTCGGGGTCGGATGAAACCCCGCGCGCGGCGTCAGTCAGGTTCAGCAACAGCGTATAAGCGCCGGCCGGCAGCGCCAGCGCCACGCCGATCACCAATACGTTTAGCAGGCTCGCAAACGGCGTGCGTGCGAGGCGTGCCAGCGTGGCAGCGAATGCCATGACGTGTAGACGCAACCAGGCCATCATGGGGCCGGCTCCGGCGGGTTGGGCATGGGCGCCGCTGAATCCGGCGCGGCCAATTCCGCCACCGCAAGTTTGCCGCTCGTCAGACGCAGCGTGCGCGCTTTGGCGCCGTTCGAGGCACGCGCAATCGCTTGTTCATCGTGGGTCGCAATCATCACAGTGACACCGACGCGATGAAAATCAACAAACAGGTCGATGATCGCACCGGCGTACTCGGCATCCAGATTCGCCGTCGGTTCGTCCGCAATCAATATCGCCGGCCGATTGACAATGGCGCGAGCAATCGCCAGGCGCTGCTGCTCGCCGCCGGAAAGCGCAATCGGGTTTGATTTTTCGCGCTTCAGCAAGCCGACTTTGTCGAGCGCAGCGCGGGCGCGCTTGGCGCCTTCCTTCGGGTGCACACCGGTCACATTGAGCGGCAGCATGACGTTGTCGAACACGCTGCGGTCAAATAACAGCTTGTGATCCTGAAAAATGATGCCGAGGTTACGGCGCAGATAAGGCAACGCGCGTTCTTTGAGCACGCCGACATTCTGACTGTTGACCAGCACGCTGCCGAGGTTGGGGCGTTCGATCGCGGCGATGAGTTTGAGTAAAGTGCTCTTGCCCGCACCCGAGTGTCCGGTGAGAAACACCATCTCGCCCGCAGCGATGTCGAACGAGACGTTCTTCAACGCCTGGTAGCCGCCGGGGTAGCGCTTGTGGACTTGGTTGAATTTAATCATTTCAGTTGCAAAACTGGATCCACGAAAAATACAAAAAATACAAAAAATACAAAAAAAAATAGCGGACAATTTCGTGTTTTTCGTGGATAAATGTTTTTCTCACTCGTCCAACCCCAGCAACGCCGCCACAAAATCTTCCGCGACGAATGGACGCAAATCATCCAGCCCTTCGCCCACACCGATGAAGCGCACAGGAAGCGGGTGTGCCCGGTCACGATATGTATGGGCAATCGCGGCAATCACCCCGCCCTTGGCCGTGCCATCCAGCTTGGTGAGTATCAATCCGGTGACGCCGAGCGCCTCATCAAAAGCTTTAACCTGGCTCAACGCGTTCTGGCCGGTGTTGGCATCCAGTACCAGCAACACTTCATGCGGCGCGTTTGGCATTACTTTGGCGATAACGCGCTTTACCTTTTTGATCTCTTCCATCAGGTGCGCCTGAGTGGTCAACCGCCCGGCAGTATCGGCCAGCACCACGTCGATGTTGCGCGCCTGTGCGGCTTGCACCGCATCGTAGATCACCGCAGAGGCATCACCGCTTTGTTGCGCGATGACCGTCACATTATTACGTTCGCCCCAGGTCATCAATTGCTCTCTTGCAGCAGCACGGAATGTGTCACCCGCCGCGAGTAACACTGACAATCCTTGGCCTTGCAGATACTTCGCCAGCTTGCCTATCGAAGTAGTCTTGCCCGCGCCATTCACACCCACCATCATAATGACGAAAGGCTTGGGGGCTTTAGCTTGAAGCGGCTTCGCCAATGGCTTGAGCAGCTTAAGCAGGCAATGCGCCAGCGCCTCCTTCATTTGTGATGCTTCGGCCAGGCGATGTTCTTTGACGTGATGGCGCAGATCGACGAGCAGCGCGCGGGTCGCATCCATACCAACATCGGCGGTAATCAGGATGGTTTCCAATTCCTCATACAGATCGTCGTCTATCGTGCCGCCGCCACTGAACAGACCGGTTAGTTGATCGCCGGTGCGCGCCAGCCCGGACTTCAGTTTCGCCAGCCAACTAATGTCCGGCTTGGTGTCTGCAGATTCGGATGAACTTTTTTTCAGAAAGCTGAACATAAATGAAGATCGTTATTAAACGGAAAAATGTCGCATAATGCGCGGCATTTTATGCCGATTATCAATGCCATGGTTCCAATTATTAGGGGTTCCCATTATTATTTCCATGGTTCCTTATAATTACGGTGTTCTGATTATTCATTGCAAGTTCACGGATTTATTGTTGAAGGGAAAATATGAGAGTTCTATTTTATACTTTGCTGCTGTTGGGCGGATTGCACAGCGCCGCGCAAGCTGAAGTATTTGAACGCACGCTGGCAAATGGGCTGAAAGTTATCGTAAAAGAAGACCATCGCGCGCCGGTAGTTGTGCAGCAAGTCTGGTACAAGGCCGGGAGCATGGATGAGAGTACCGGCACTACCGGGGTCGCGCACGTGCTGGAGCATATGATGTTCAAGGGCACAAAGGACGTACCGGCAGGCGAGTTTTCCAAGCGCATCGCAGCAGCGGGCGCGAGAGAGAATGCTTTTACCAGCACCGACTACACCGCTTATTTCCAGACTCTGCACAAATCCAAATTACCGTTAGCCATGAAGCTGGAATCGGATCGCATGCAAAACCTGAATCTGACCGCGCAGGAATTTGGCAAGGAAATCAAGGTGGTCATGGAAGAGCGCCGCATGCGCACCGACGATGAGCCGCAATCCCTGATGCATGAAATCATGCTGTCGACGATCTATCAGGAGCATCCCTATCACAACCCGGTGATCGGCTGGATGAGTGACTTGCAGGTGCTCTCGGTTAATGATGCCAAGATTTGGTATAACCGTTGGTATGCGCCGAACAACGCCACGCTGGTCATTGCCGGGGATGTGAAGGCTGATGAGGTGTTCGCGCTGGCGCAACGCTATTACGGCGTCATCCCTAAACATGTACTGCCGGTGCGGCGCAACTTTACTGAACCTCCACAGGTGGGGATCAAACGTTTGGTCGTGAAAGCGCCCGCCGAATTGCCGCAATTGGTGATGGCTTACCATACACCCACTCTCAAAAGCGTGGAACAGGATTGGAAACCTTATGCGCTGGAAATGCTGGCAGGGGTGCTGGATGGCAACGAGTCTGCGCGTCTCAACAAACATCTGGTGCGCGAACAACAGGTAGCCAGTACGGCAGGTGCGGGTTATGACTCGACTTCGCGCGGGCCCAGCTTATTCACCCTGGAAGCTACACCGAGCACCGGTAAGACAGTACAGGATGTCGAGGCAGCGTTGCGCGCGGAGATCGCGTTGCTGCTTAAAGACGGAGTGAACGAGGATGAGTTGAAGCGCGCCAAGGCGCAAGTCATGGCAGGCGAAGTGTACAAGCGCGACTCAGTGTTCTATCAGGCGATGCAAATCGGTCAACTGGAGAGCATCGGCCTCGGCTACCAGGCTATTCCGGTGATGCTGGAAAAACTTCAGGCGGTAACCGCTGAACAGGTACAGCAAGTCGCCAAGGAGTTTTTGCAGGATGATAACCTGACGGTCGCAACACTTGATCCACAGCCGCTTTCCGGCAAGCCGAAACATCAGTCCGAAGGGGGATCATCACATGTTCGCTAAAATAAAAATAATCAGGGCGATGGGTATCGCAACATTATGCTGCATTTCGACTATTGCTTATGCCACCCCAAAAATACAGCATTGGCAAAGTGCCAGCGGTGCAAAAGTATTGTTCGTAGAAGATCACGACATTCCGATGCTGGATGTGGCGGTCACTCTTCCGGCGGGGAGCAGCTTTGATGCGGCGGGCAAATCCGGCGTGGCGGGGTTGACCCATCAGCTGCTGGATTCCGGATCGGAGGGTTTAAGCGAGGATGAAATTTCTCGTGGCATGGCGGACATTGGCGCGCAATTTGGCGGCGGTTTTGATCCGGACCGTTCCAGCATGTCATTGCGTACTTTAAGCAGCGCATCTGAACGTGACAAAGCGCTCGACATCATGGCGCGTGTATTGCAGCATCCCGAGTTTCCCGAAGCGATTCTGGCGCGCGAAAAAGTGCGCTTGATTGCCGCGTTGAAAGAAGCGGAGACCAAGCCGGAAAGCATCGCCGAAAAAGCTTTTCAAAAAACGGTTTTTGGCACCCACCCTTATGGGCTGATTGGCTCAGGCGAGGTCGATAGTGTTGAGAAAATCACCGTTCAAGACCTGCGTGATTTCTATCGTTTGCATTACCAGGCTGCTCATGCCGTGGTCGCCATAATGGGCGATGCAACGCACGCCCAGGCGGAAGCCATCGCACAGCAACTTACTGGATATTTGCCTCAATCAGCGACTCCTTCCACCTTGCCCAACGTGACGATGAAGATCGCCGCGAGCGAGCAGCGCATTAGCCATCCTGCCAGTCAGAGCCATATCCTGATCGGCGCGCCGGGCGTGGCACGCGGCGACCCTGATTTTTTTCCGCTGTATGTCGGCAATTACACTTTGGGCGGTGGCGGCTTTGCGTCGCGGTTGATGAACGAGGTGCGCGAAAAGAAAGGCTTGGCCTATGACGTATACAGCTATTTCATGCCGCTCAAACAACCCGGCGCATTTCAGATTGGCCTGCAAACCAAAAAAGAGCAGGCTGATGAAGCGCTGAAACTGGTGCGCAGCACGCTGGCGGACTTCATCGCCAAAGGCCCGACTGAGAAGGAGCTGCTGGCCGCCAAGCAAAACATTATCGGCGGCTTTCCGATGCGCATAGACAGCAACCGCAAGATACTCGACTACCTGAGCATCATCGGCTTTTACGATTTGCCTCTGACTTACCTGGACGATTTCACTCACAACATTGATAGCGTGACTGTGGCGCAGATTCGCCAAGCATTTGCGCGCCACGTCGATCCGCAGGCAATGGCGACCGTGATTGTGGGAGCACCGGAAGGTACAACAAAATAAATAAAGTCAGGATAATTGGCGGCGAACTGCGCAGCCGCATGATCACATTCCCCGATGCCGAAGGCCTGCGCCCTACTCCAGATCGCGTGCGTGAGACGCTATTCAACTGGATGGGGCAAACGCTGTATGGAAAAACTTGTCTGGATCTGTTTGCCGGTAGTGGTGCACTGGGTTTCGAGGCCGCGTCGCGCGGCGCCGAATGGGTGGTGATGGTGGAAATGAACCGCACCGTTTTGCGCGCCTTGCAGGAGAATATTAACAAGCTGGGCTGCGCTAATGTAGTCGTTTTGGGGCAGGATGGGCTAGAATTCGCCTCCCGTAATGAGCAACGGTATGACGTAATCTTTCTTGATCCGCCTTTTCAGAGCGATTACCTGCCCAAGCTGCTGGAAATTTTGCCGCAGCGCCTGAACGAACACGGCGTGGTGTATGTCGAATCCGCTACAACTATCACTGTTCCGCCACCGTGGCAGATCATCAAATCCGGCAAAGCGGGCTTGGTTCATTATCAGTTACTACAAGTTGCATAAACGCGATTCGCCCACTAATGGTTTTAATATGATTAAGGTTGTTTATCCAGGTACGTTTGACCCCATCACGCGCGGCCACGAAGATGTGGTGCGGCGTGCGGCCGGATTATTCGGCGAGGTCATTGTGGCAGTCGCGGAAAGCCGTGCGCAAACCTTGTTCAATCTGGAGGAACGCGTGGACATGGCCAGTGCAGCATTCGCGAATTTTACCAACGTGCGCGTGGAAGGCTTCAATGGCTTGTTAATGAGCTTTGTGCAAGCGCATGACGCGCGCGTAGTGCTGCGCGGCTTGCGTGCGATGTCGGATTTCGAATATGAGTTTCAGTTGGCTGGCATGAATCGCAATCTGTATCCCGAAGTGGAGACCCTGTTCCTGACCCCGGCTGAACAATACACATTCATTTCGGCTAGCATGGTGCGCGAAGTCGCGCGCTTCGGCGGCGATGTCAGCAAATTCGTATCGCCCTATGTGATGGGAAAGTTACAGCAGAAAAACAACCTTCACAAATTAAGTAATTGAAAAACTGAATCGAACAGGAGAATAAGCATGTCATTGATGATCACCGATGAATGTATCAATTGCGACGTATGCGAGCCGGAATGCCCGAACGATGCCATCTCGCAAGGGGATACCATTTATGTCATCGACCCCCACAAGTGCACCGAATGCGTAGGCCACTACGATACGCCGCAATGTGTGGAAGTGTGTCCGGTGGATTGCATCCCGCTAAATCCGGAATATAAAGAAAGCAAAGACCAATTGCAGGTCAAGTATGAAGAACTGATGGCGGCGAAGGCAGCTTGAATCCTGCCCATTTGGCTAGCGTTTTTTCCAAATATCCCTGATTGCCTGGGCTCCTCCACTCTCACCCAACGCAGGCAAGCTGTAAAAGTCCAGCAAGGTGCGCAGCACGCCGTAGTGATCAATACGTTGAGCGCTTGTACTCCCCGCCTTCACCATCGGCCCCACTAGTATCGTCGCCACATGATTGCCTTCCTGATTATTGTCTTCATCCCAGGTCAGTACCAATAAACTGTTGTGCTTCATCGCCCACGCGACGTATGGCGCGATGCGCGTTTTCAACCATTCATCCGCTGTGGCGAAACTGCCATCGTGCATATCGTTGGCCTGATTCGGGATAACAAATGACACGGTCGGCAACTTGGAAAAATCCTGCGGAAAATCGGCAAAGCGTCTGTTCAACTCGGCGGGCAAACGCGTGCCCTGCCAGTTCGACGCCGGATTGTGCTTGCGCTGATACGCACCGAATGTACAGCTCAAATCACCTACTGTGGGCAACGATTCGGCAAAGCTGTCGAAGCTCAATCCCCTGTCCATCAGCCGCGTCGCAAGATTGTCCGAGTCGAATGTCAGCGGACAATCGTCGCTGGTGATTCCATGGGTAGAGCCGGAGAACAAAGCCAGATAGTTTGGCTGACTGGGATGCGCCACTCCATAAGACTCTGTGATCAACACCCCGTGTTTCGCTAGTGCGTGTATGTAGGAAGCGCGGTTGCGTTTATCCATGATCTGCGCATAGCCGTGATTTTCTTCGATCACTACCACGATATGATCAGGGCGCGGCAAAGCTCTAGCATGGGCAGCACACGCCGTTAAAGTAAGCAGGACGGTGGCTAGCAAGTGGGTTAAAGGGGTCTTCATGGGAGTTTGTAAGTCAGGAAGAAAACCCCCTGGCTAGGCAGGTTACGGCGACGAAATCACTAGCCATTCGATTGTGCCCCCGAGCCATTAGCCCAAGCCGTTAGTCAGGAGAACAGATAATTTCAATGATTATTTTTCCGCATCTTCAATTTTCTTCTTCGATTCCTCAGTGTCCTTTTGTACCGCTTGATCTACGCCTTTTGCCTTTTCCAGTGCTGCACGTTGCGGGGCAGCAATTTTAGGTACCGTGGGTTTGTCACACGCAGTGAGTAACAATATTAAAGTGAGCAGGACGTATTTCATATTTCAGATATTATGCTCGAGGGCACATAAGGTCGCCGATGTTTCAAATGTACCACACAGTTAAAGAACTGGGAAATATGCCTAAAGCGGTGGGCTATCCCCGACTCAGCGCATGGCCCATCCCAAATGTTTTTACTTCTGGCAACTGCCGCAATAAAAACTGGAGCGTTGCCCCTGGGTGATTTGCTTAATGGGCGAACCGCAACGACGGCAGGGTTCGCCTCGACGCCCATATACCCAATAGTGCTGCTGGAAGTAGCCTGCCTCACCGGAGGTATTTACAAAATCGCGCAAACTGCTGCCGCCTAGGTGAATGGCTTCAGCCAAGGTGGCGCGGATTTCTGTGACCAGTTTTGCGCAGCGCGGCAGACTGAGCTTTCCGGCTGCGAATTGTGGTTTGATACCGGCGCGGAACAGGGCTTCGTTGGCGTAGATGTTGCCGACGCCGACCACAATGTGGTGATTCATGATGCATTGTTTGATGCTGACACTGCGTCCGCGCGTAGCTTGATGGAGATAACGCGCATCGAAGTAACTGGCTGATAGTTCACCTTTCAAGGGCATATCTTGCAGGGACTCAACTTCCAGCGGCTCTGGGCCCAGGCGGGCAAGGAGCGGATGGGTGGCCGGATCGCCTGTATGCCACAGCACCGCACCGAAACGGCGCGGGTCGCGCAGGCGCATCAGCGTGCCATTTTCCAGCTTTAAATCAAAATGGTCATGCTTCTGTGGGACGGAATTCGTGGGCAATATACGCAGGCTGCCCGACATGCCGAGATGAAGAATCAAAGTGCCGCTGCCGCAATCCATCAGCAGGTATTTAGCGCGGCGTTTGAGTGAAACGATTGTGCATCCGCGTAACAATTCCGGTATATCTTGCGGTATAGGCCAGCGCAGTTTGGCGTTGCGAATGACAATATCGCTGATGGTCAGGCCGGTAAGATGTGCGGCCAGACCGCGCCGTGTGGTTTCTACTTCGGGAAGTTCAGGCACGGCGGCGCTTCCACCACATCCGTCCTCCCACACCCACCAACAGTAAGGGCAACAGGAGCAAAAAGATAATACTGATCCCCCTGAGTTGAGTCGCGCTTAACTCCAGCTTGCTGTCCTTGGCGGTATGTAATTGCTGGGTGATGAGATGTTCCTCGCCGGCCAGCCAGTTCACCATATTCACACCCAACTGCACATTACCGCCATTGCCGGCAAAACTGTTGGAGAGGAATGCACCGTTGCCGACGACCACAATGCGCTGCTCTCTGCTATTGATATTGCGTTGCAAGGCCATCGCAATGACAACCGGGCCGGGAGTATCGTGCTGTTTATCGAAAACGGGTTTACCTTTCGGTGCATTACGGCTCACCCAGCCGCGCGCGGCGACTTCCACCAATACCTGATGTTGCCAGTCTGTGTTTTCATTCCAGAGCAGTGGTCGCGCGGAAGGGAAAGCCGTGGTCAAATTGAAATCGTGTGTGCTGGCGTGGGGCGGATAAGTCGCCCCCAGTGACCAGGTTGCAGGGGCGTTCATCTCGGCAGCAGCCGGGTCAATCACGATGCCAGGCGGCAGCAGCAGGTCGAGTTTCTCGGCGAGGCGCTCCAATCCGTGCAAAGGTTCGGCATCAACCAGCCAGAGTAGATTGCCTCCGTGATCGATATAACGTAGCAGTTTGTCCACTTCGCCTGGCATGAGATCAAGCTGCGGCTGGGTGATCACCAATACGCTGACATTGCTCGGCACCTCCTGCGCCAGCGCGAGATTAAGACTGCCAAGGTGAAAACCGCTCTGCTTAAGCTTGGCGCCGAACAGTGTACCTAGATCGAAATTGGCGATACCGTCCAGTTTGCGTTCGCCATGCCCATCCAGATACATCACAGTTTGATCGCGAGTGTGTGCGAGGCGCAGCAAGGTGCTGGTGAGAATAGGCTCGTTGATCCTGGTGAGGTGTTCGCTGCGTCCGGCATATTCGATCACCATTTCGCCATTAAAGCGGATTTGCGCCGCACGGGCTTTTTCAGGTTCTTTTTCGGGATTGATGAATACCAGTTGCATGTCAGGCTTGTAGCGCTGATAGAGCGACAGGAAATCGCGAATGATTTTGCGTATGTCGCCCAGGCGCGCGTCCTGTTCAGTCGCATACACCGTCACTGTGACCGGCCCGCTCAATTGCCCGAGCACTTCCACGCTGCTGGGTTCCAGACTGTTGCTGGCGTTATAGGTCACATCGCGCTGAATAGAATAATGCGTTGCGAGATAGCCCAGAGCGGATGCGGCGCCTATGAGCAACAAGACGAACAGCACATTGCGCAGCGTGGGGTGGGAGGAAAATTTATGCGCCATGACTTATCCGTATAGCCGGTTGTTGTGCAGGCGTTGCATGGTCAGTAGCAGAAAAACAGTAGTGAACAAAATAAAAAATGCCGCATCGCTGCTATCCAGCAAACCATTATTGAAATTCTGAAAGTGATTCAGCGGCGAAATGAAATGCCAGGGCGAATTTTCCGCTGCCGCGCCGATATCGGCCAGCCATAGGCCCATCAGCACGGCAAACGCCCCGATGGCGGCGATAATGGGTTGGGTAGTGAGCGCGGAAATATACAGCCCCAGCGCAATATAACTGGCGGTGAGCAACAGCAGGCCGAGGATATTACTCAACAGCAGGCCATGATCGAGGTCGGTCCCGAGTGTCAGGGTATAAAGCATCAGCGGCACACCAGTCATCAACACGACCAGAAAAATCAGCAAGCCAAAAAATTTTCCCAGCACAATGTGGCGACCGGACAGCGGTGCCGAGAGCAGTAGCGTGAGCGTCTGGTTGCGACGCTCTTCGGCGATCAGGCGCATGGTGAACATCGGCACCAGCATCATCAGCAACAGGCCGACGGTGTTGAACATCGGCGCAGCCACTGTAGTTGTCACGCCGGGCGGATTGGCGAGTTGTGCGAGCTGTGGCTGCACTTCCAGGAATGCTTCCAGCCGCGCCAGAAAAAACCACGCGAAAATGAATTGTAGTACCGCCAGAATGAACCAGGTGGAAGGCATCGCAAACAGGCTGCGCAATTCGCGTCCGGCCAGCAGGCGGATCATGAGGATGCTCCCGAAGAGGGTTTCTTTTCTTCCGAGGAGTCAGTGATGGTGGCGAAAACATCTTCCAGCGTGGCTTGCAGCGGTGTGAGCTGTTCCAGTTGCCAGCCTTGTTGTGCTGCCAAAGTGATAAATTCGCTTTTGGGATCACTGCTTGAAGCATGTAACACGCGAAACTGGGTGGTGGACAGTGGCTCGACGTGGCTAACACCGACAATACCTTCCAGCACACTCAGCGGCGGCGGGTTGCGCAGGCCGATGATAAAGCCGGATACGCTGACATGTTGTTTCATATGCACACTGGTGTCGCCATAAATGAGTTTGCCGTGTTGCATGATTTCCACGCGGTCGCAGACGCTTTCCACTTCGCTGAGCAAATGTGTGGAGAGGATGACGCTGTGCGTATTGCCCAGTTCGCGGATCAGGCTGCGTATCCCGCGAATTTGCGTGGGGTCGAGGCCGACAGTGGGTTCATCCAGCACGATCACGGCGGGACGGTGAATGATGGCTTGCGCGATGCCGACCCGTTGCTGATAGCCCTTGGATAAGGTGCCAATAATTTTTTTGCCGACCGTTTCAAGACCGCAGTGTTGCCGGGTTTGCACCAGTGCCTCAGCCACTGCGGCGCCTGCCATGCCGCGCAAACGCGCCGCAAAGGTCAGGTAATCATTTACGCTGAGTTCGCGGTATAACGGCGGGGTTTCCGGCAAGTAACCGAGGTTAGCCTTGGCGCGCACCGGATGATGCAACAAATTAATGCCGCAGATGTCTATGCTAGATTGATTTTGTTCGGCATCGTTTGGCAACAGGCAACCCGTCAACATTTGCAACGTGGTGGTCTTGCCTGCGCCATTGTGTCCGAGTAAGCCCAGCACTTCCCCGCGCTTCAGTTCCAGCGATACATTGTGAACAGCCGGGCGATTGCCGAAGCGACGCGTCAGGTTACGGGCGGAAAGAGTGATTTCGGGAATAATATTAGACAAAGGCGGAGAGGTATCATGGTTGTGAATTTGGTTAAATATAACCTATTATGTACACCCACATCAAAAGCAGTATTGTTATGACCCAGCTTAAATATATCCTTCTCGGCAGTTTGCTGCTCACCGCTTGCGCGCATACCCCATTGAATAATCGCGGGAATCAGCTTGAGAATACTCAAGCGGAAGCAGAAGATCAGGTCGAACAGCCCGACACCCAGGTAGAAGTGCCCAAGGTATTGCCCAATGTAGCGTTGAGCAGCGAAATACTCTATGAGTTTTTGCTATCCGAAATCGCCGGCCAACGTGGCAATGATACGCTGGCAATCGAAGGCAGCTCAGATTTGGCAAAGAAAACGCGCGACCCGCGCCTTGCCATGCGTGCGGCTCACATTGCCCTTCAATTCGGTCAGACAGACAAAGCCATCGAAGCGCTCAAGGTCTGGCGTGAGGCTGATCCGTCTTCGTTAAGTGCGAGACGTATGCTGACTTCGGTATTTGTTCGCAGTGGCAAGCTAGCCGAAGCTGAAGAAGAATTGGCCAAGTTGTTAAAGGCGGACGAAGCTCATAACGCACAGAATTTTATTCAAATCTATCAAATGCTGGCTCCCAATCCGGACAAAACCGGCGCGTTGAAATTATTGCGCGACCTGGCGCAGCCCTATCCGCGTTTGGCTGAAGCACATTGGGGGGTGGCACAATTGGCGCAGGCATCTGGTGACGATGCACTTGCGTTAAGTGAGGCCAAAGAGGCGCGCCGCCTGCGTCCAGAATGGGATATGGCCATCTCATTGGAGGCGCTGTTGTTGCAAAAAAGTGCCCCTCAGCAGGGTTTGGATATATTGCGCAGCTATTTGTCGCATTATCCCAAGGCGAGTGAAATTCGTTTGCAATATGCCCGCGCCTTGCTGGATCAAAAGCAATATAAGCTGGCACGAGAAGAATTTCAGCGCCTGTCAGACGCTAATCCCGAAAACCCGGATATGGCTTATGCCATTGCATTGATCTCATTGCAGTTGAATGACTTGAAGAGTGCGGAAACAGAACTCAAGCTGGCACTCAGTAAAGGCAAGAAAGATCAGGACACAGTGCAGTATTACCTCGGGCAGTTAAGCGAAGCCAAGAAAAATGAGGATGAAGCGCTCACCTATTATCGCAATGTCAAAGGCGGCGAATCCCAGCTGGCTGCAGAAATCCGGATCGCTTATTTACTGAGTAAGCGCGGTCAATTTGCCGAAGCTCGCCAGTTGTTGCAACAGGCTCCCGCCGCCAACGATCAACAGCGTGTACAACTGGTGATGGCGGAGGCGCAATTATTGCGCGATGCAAATCAATTCGACGAGGCGTACCAGCTATTGAATCAAACCTTGGAGAAATTCCCCGACCAGCCTGACCTGATATACGACACGGCGATGATGGCTGACAAGGTGGGCAAGCCGGACGTGTTCGAGAATTTAATGCGCAAGCTGATCAAAATCAAACCCGATCACGCTCAAGCCTACAACGCACTGGGCTATGGCCTGCTGGAGCGCAATGAGCGCATTCCGGAAGCAATGCAGTTGGTAGAAAAAGCTTTGGAGCTTGCGCCTGATGATGCTTCCATTATGGATAGTGTGGGCTGGGGTTATTATCGCAATGGCAAACTGGATGAGAGCGTTAAAATATTGCGGCGCGCTTACACCGCCAGCAATGCCAATCCCGAAATCGCTGCGCATTTGGGCGAAGTGTTATGGGTGCATGGCGATAAACAGGAAGCCAAAAAAATCTGGCAGGATAGCCTCAAGGAAAATTCGGGCAATGAGCAGTTGCAAACGGTCATCAAGAAATTTGACCATTAACCATGAAGCGGCTGCTGGTTATTTTTTGGCTGGCCATGGTAAGTGGCTGCGCGTTATTACCCCATGCTCCCAGCCACGTTGCGCGACCCGCTCAACTGGAAACCGCATCGTTCGCACTGAACGGGCGCATCTCGATTAATCATCATGGCGAGCGGCAATCTGCGGGGCTGCACTGGGTTCATCACGTACCACCCACTGGTCGTACGCAGCCACCGGGTCTGGTAGCTGAGGCACCGACACCCTCCGATGAAATCCTGCTGCTCACCCCGCTTGGGCAAACCGCCGCGCGCATTTATCGCGATGATAAAAGTGCGACGCTGGATAATGGCGACAAACACTATCAGGATGTAGATGCGGAAGCGCTGATGAAGCAAGTACTGGGTTGGCATTTGCCACTGGACGGTTTGCAGCGATGGGTACTAGGCATGCCCGCGGACCATACTCCGGCGCAAATCGAACGGGATGGCAATGGCCGCATCGCTGTAATGCATCAAGATGGTTGGGAAATGCACTATACGCATTATGCAAACACCCTAGCGGACAGCCTGCCCACGCGGGTGCAACTAATTCATGAAGATTTAAAAGTGCTGCTACTGATGGATGAGTGGGAATGGAATCCGCCGTAAATCTCACCTGCCCTGCCCCGGCAAAATTAAATTTATTCCTTCATGTCACTGGCCGCAGGCCGGATGGCTATCATCTGCTACAAACCCTGTTCCGCTTCATTGACCTGCATGACACGCTGCACTTCAGCCTGCGCCGGGACAGTACCGTACGGCGTACCAATGCAGTGGACGGCGTAGCAGAAGAGCAGGATTTATGCGTGCGTGCGGCGCATCTGTTGCAAAGCGAGACCGGGTGCAAACTGGGCGTGGACATCGCGGTGGAAAAACGCATCCCGATGGGCGGCGGTCTGGGTGGCGGCAGTTCGGACGCGGCAACTACTATGATCGCGCTGAATCGCTTATGGTCATTGGGTTTGTCGCGCGAGTACTTGATGCAACTTGGCTTGAGGCTGGGAGCGGATGTGCCGGTATTCGTGTTCGGAGAAAACGCGTTTGCCGAAGGCGTGGGTGAAGTGTTACAGGCTTATCCTGTACCAGAAGCATGGTATATCGTGCTGTTTCCACCAGTACAGGTACCGACCGAGCAGATTTTTGCGCAGCCGGAATTGACACGCAATACAGATTCCATCACAATGCGCGCCCTTTTGGATTGGCAGTTACGCGGCCATCTGGATCTGCACAACGACCTGCAACCCGTGGTGTGTAAACTTTACCCGGAAGTGGCGCGCCATATAGCCTGGCTCGGCCAATTTGGCAAAGCGATGATGACCGGCTCGGGCGCATGTGTGTTTGCGGAATTTACTGATCGCAGTCAGGCAGGAACGGTGATGGGACAATTGCCGTATGGAATGCGCGGTGTTGTAACGCAAGGCTTGGCAAAGCATCCGCTGCGTGACTGGGTGCAGGATTGATGGAAATTGGCAAGATCGTTGAAATGGAAAGAGTTCAAGGGTGCCTCTGAAAATTCAGAGTTCGCCCAAATGCAAGGCGTGGAAAAAATTTAGCGGCGCACATATGGGTTATATGTAAACAATAAATTTTTTCCGCAACACAGCAGTTGGGATGAAGTGGGGTAAGCAGGCAAAGCCGCGTAGCGGATGCTCGCAAATCTGGATTTTAAGAGGCACCCTTTGATGGGGAGTCGCCAAGTGGTAAGGCACCGGATTTTGATTCCGGCATTCGTAGGTTCGATCCCTACCTCCCCAGCCACAATCAGGCTTACGGCATTTTTTAGATTCTTAGGAGTTACCCGTGTCTTACGACAGTTTGATGGTGTTCACCGGCAATGCCAATCCCAAGCTGGCAGAAGCGGTCGCTCGGCATCTGCAAATTCATCTCGGTCGCGCCACGGTAGGGCGTTTTTCCGACGGCGAAGTACAGGTGGAACTCCTGGAGAATGTGCGTGGCCGGGATGTGTTCGTGCTGCAATCCACTTGCGCGCCCACCAATGACAATTTAATGGAAGTGATGGTCATGGTAGACGCGCTGAAACGCGCTTCTGCAGGACGTATCACCGCTGCGATGCCGTACTTCGGCTACGCCCGCCAAGATCGTCGTCCACGTTCGGCGCGTGTCGCGATCACTGCAAAGCTGGTGGCCGATATGTTGAGCAGTGCTGGTGTGAATCGTTTGTTGACGATGGATTTGCACTCCGATCAGATTCAGGGTTTCTTCGATATCCCGGTGGACAACATTTACGCCAGCCCGATCTTGCTGTCCGACGTGTGGAAGAATAACTATCCGAATTTGATCGTGGTATCGCCGGACGTAGGCGGCGTGGTACGTGCCCGCGCGCTGGCAAAACAACTGGATGCGGACTTGGCTATCATTGACAAACGCCGCCCCAAGCCGAATGTAGCGAAGGTAATGAACATCATCGGCGAGGTAACAGGACGCACTTGTATAATCATGGACGACATGGTGGATACCGCCAACACGCTGTGCGAAGCCGCCAACGCATTGAAGGAAAAAGGTGCGGCGCGCGTATTGGCCTACTGTACCCATGCGGTGTTATCCGGCCCGGCAATCGAGCGCATCGAGAATTCCGCGATGGATGAATTGGTCGTTACCGACACCATCCCGCTGAGCGAAGCGGCACGCAACTGCAAGCGTATTCGTCAATTGAGCACGGCGGAATTGCTGGCGGAAACAATACGCCGCATCAACAGTGAAGAGTCGGTAAGCTCCCTCTTTACTGAATAAGTTTTTGGCGGTAGCCATGTTGGCTATCGCAATATAAGGATCGTCTGGTCGCGGACGATTCTGTTTAGGGAGCCTCTAAAAATCCAGAGTTCGCCCAAATGCAAGGCGCGAAAAAATTTCGCCGCGCGCATATGGGTTATATGTAAGCAAGAAATTTTTTCCGCAACGCAGCAGTTGGGATGAAATCTGGGTTTTGAGAGGTTCCCGTTATTAGGAGAAGTAAAATGGCTATAGAAATCAATGCAAAAAATCGTAAGGCGCAAGGAACGGGTGCGAGCCGCCGTCTGCGTAACACCGGCCGTGTGCCAGGTGTTGTGTATGGCGCGGGCGACGTGAACATGATCGAACTCGACCACAATGAACTGTATTACAAGCTGCGTGCTGAAGCATTCCACGCGTCCATATTGACCCTAAATGTGGATGGCAAAAAAGAATCCGTGCAACTGCGCGATTTCGTCATGCATCCGTTCCGTCAGCAAGTACAACACATCGATTTTCAGCGTGTCGATGCCAAGAAAAAAATGCACATCAAAGTGCCGTTGCATTTCCTGAACGCGGATATCTCTCCCGGGGTGAAAGATGGCGGCGGCAAAATCAGCCACGTGATGAATGATCTGGACATCACCTGCTTGCCTGGGGATTTGCCTACCTTCATCGAAGTGGATTTGTCACATCTGGCGCTGGGTCATTCCATCCATGTGGCTGATTTGAAGTTGCCCCCTGGCGTGCAAGCTGTGTCACGCGGAACGCATACTGCTGAGGCCGTAGTCGCCACTGTGCAAGTGCCGCGCGGTATGGCTGAAGCTGAAGTGACTGCTGAAGCTGATGCCGCCGCAGCCGCTTCTGCGGCATCCGCTCCTGCACCCGCTGCTGGAGCCGCTAAAGCAGGCGCCGCTGCGCCTGCGGCAGCGGCAGCTGCTGCCCCGGCTCCTGCCACCAAAAAAACCAAGTAACCGCCAGGTAAATCGACTGGCTACATAAACCCGCCATTGCTGATTAAGCATGGCGGGGGTTTTTATTCAGGTTCTATGACAGCATGACTGCGATACGTTTGATAGTTGGTCTGGGCAATCCCGGACGCGAATACGAAACCACCCGGCATAACGTCGGCTTTATGTGGGTGGACGAACTCGCGCGCCTGCAAAAGCTGAGTTTCAAGAGCGAGGCCAAGTTTCACAGCCTGACTGCGCGCGGCCAGTTGCACGGACACGAAGTGTTACTGCTTAAGCCGCAAACCTTCATGAATGTCAGCGGGCGATCCGTCGGCGCGCTGGTGCAATTCTATAAAATCGAACCAGCAGAAATGCTGGTCGTGCATGACGAACTCGATCTACCGCCGGGCGTGACGCGCCTGAAAATGGGTGGCGGACACGGCGGACACAACGGGCTGAAAGACATCATTGCGCATCTCGGCACCAAGGATTTCTGGCGGCTACGCCTCGGCATCGGCCATCCCGGTGACCGCGACGAAGTAGTCAATTACGTGTTGAACGATCCGCGCCGCGAAGAGCGCGAACTGATAGACGATGCCATGCAGCAAGCCCAAAACATCGCGCATCTGGTCATCGAAGGTAAGACCGAAGCAGCGATGTTGAAGCTGCATAGTGCGTAATCCTAATGGGTGTTTATTACTTCGGATCTGCTGTTGACCGTCTGTCTCTTCGATCTCGGTCTGGTTCTACCCTGATTTAACGGATACTCAGTTAAGAGCGGGTTGATGAATATTAACAACTGCCCACTGCACTCATGCTGCTGACAATCCCATGTGTAGATAGGAATAGCTGGTATTCATGGCTGGTGTATTGTGATCCACGGTCCGAGTGCAGGATCACACTGCCTGTCTCTTTCTGTTGCCACAAAGCCATCAGCACAGCCTGCACCACCAATTGTTTTTCCATGCGTGGGCTCATTGACCAGCCAACCACCAGGCTGGAATATAAATCAATGACCACCGCCAGATATAACCCACCTTCTGCCGTGCGAATGTAGGTAATATCCGTCACCCATTTGGTATTCGCCTGCTGTGCTGTGAAATCACGTTGCAGATGATTGCTGACAGGGTCAGGTCGTAGGCTAGATGGTCGCCGGCGCCACTGGGTATGGGCCGGAATGCCAGCCAATTTGGCGGATTGCATCAAGCGCGCAACCCGGTTGAGGCTGCATGCCTCACCCAGGTAACGCATTCATCATGCATGCGTGGACTACCGAATACCCCATCGCTTTCGGTATGCAGGGCATGAATGCGTCGCAGCAATCGGGTGTTATCCTGGTCACGGTTACTCGGCTGCCGGATACGCCAGCCGTAATAACCACTGTGGGACCCCTTGAGCAAACGGCACATCATGGTGATCGGAAATACATCGCGGCAACGTTCTATCATGTGGAACCTCACCGGGATGTCCTGGCGAAGTACGCTGCCGCTTCTTTTAAAAAATCGCGCTCCTGTTTAACCTGCTGCAACTCGCGTTTGATTCGAGCCAGCTCCAAGTCTCGCGGTGTGCCATTGCCGGGAAAGGCATTTTTACCGGCCTTGCTGATTTCA
>JANYHX010000242.1 GCA_025362155.1 Gallionella sp.
CCCCAAATCAGCAATGAAACCACCACCATCCACAGCCACGCAGGCACCTTTCCCTGGCGTTCTGTAATACCCGCACTTTTATAAAGATAAAGAGAATGTTCTGGCTCGGGAGCGGGTTGGACGACTTCGGTACTTTCGACCTGGTTATTTTGCGATTCAGTCATGGCAATTTGGCCTTGGTAGTAGTGTCTGCATTGAGTGCAGGTATTTTTGCTTGATCGAGCTGGAGAACCGCCGCATCGATTTGCTGGTGATCGGCAGCTTCCGACAACGACGCCCAAATCCTGGCTCTCGCTTCGGCCAACTGAACTTTAGCTACACTCACTTTTGTCGGCAGCGAACTGTTCGCCGAACAAAAATTAATAATAGGTAGCACGACGTTGTTACAGGCCGCAAGTAACCAAGGCACGCTGGAAGTACAGAAGCTGGCGGCCTGCTCCGGCTGGGTGACGCCTGCTTGTTTCAACGAGGCAATATGGGCATTCACCCGTAGCGACTGAACGTAATGGACGATGTCCCAAACTTGCTCCGGCGTAAATGCATCCGCAAAGGATGGCATGGGGGTGCCGCCGACACCGGTCATGATGGTTTTGAAAATATGCCGTCCGTCGTGACCGAGCTTGACGCCGCCGGGTGTACCAGCAGGAAGAGTAAAATTGGCGGGAGTAAGCGGATTACCCCAGACATCTGAAAAGGTACCGGCAGGCACCCCGTCGCCCAACCCTTCAATACCATGGCAGGCTGCGCATATAGTGGCAAATTGTTGCTGGCCCCGCCCCAGCGATTCCAGCGTTACAGGTGGTTCCTCGGGAATTTGTATTGCTACACCCGGTTTTTCTTTTTTCCAGCGGGCAGAAAATGTCTTGATGAACTGAATGACAGCCAGCCGATCTTGCGCAGAGATTTCATACCAGGGCGGCATCGCGGTGCCCCACAGTCCGTGGCTGACCGTAATGAATAAATCTTCGTCGGAGGGCAGCGAATCCGCGCCGCCTGTGGTGGAGCGAAACTTGAACGTGCCGGAAGTAAAATCACGCGGCCTGGGGTTCAGGAAGCGCGCCGAGGGACCTTTACCATCGCCCTTTTCGCCATGACAACCGACACAGCGCCGGAAATAAACCTGTTTGCCGCGAGGCAGCAGGTCTTGAGATTTCTCCATGCCGCTCGCCTGTAGCGCGGCACCGGTGGTTAGTCGCGTCGAGACAAAAGTCTCGCGCCAATCACCAATTGAAGTGCCGAGTTTCTGTAGATAAGCCACCAGCGCCACGCCGTCTTCATTGAGTTCGGGAGCTTTTCTCGCGTCGGGATTTTTGTACAGCCAGGGGAAACGCGGCATGATGGAATCCGGCACCACATCGCGCGGATTCCAGTGATGCGCGGTCTGCCAGTCATCGCCATATTTTCTGCCTACCCGAGTCAGGTCTGGGCCAATGCGCCGCGTACTGAGCAGCTGCGGCTGGTCATATACATATTCTCCTGCCTGTGACACCGGCCCCCAACGCACATCCTCGCCGGTCACCGGGCGTATGTATTGCGAGTGACAATACCAGCATCCTTCACGGATATAAACTTGTCGGCCTTTGCGCTGCAATGGTGTGTAGTCAGCGACTTGTATGGTCTGCCCGGTAATCGTGGAAGTGACCGTAGGATTGTAGGTCTGCGGGAGGATAGAAGGCAGGATGCCCTGAATCATGACCGCCAAAAAGAAGAAGCTAATACCCGCAATAATAAATATTGCCGAAGGACGGCTGTACCAATTTATTTCCACGACCGTCGGTCGCGTTTCTGAGACAGGTGCAGTCGCGCTGTGTGCGGGCAGTTCAAATGGCACGCCTAGCCGTGCCGTCATGACCAGATTAATCACCATCAACACAAAGCCAACATCCATCGTGGCACCCGCAAGTGTGCGCACCAACCACCACGGTTTCATTTCGACCACGGTATCGACAAAATTCACGCCGTATTCCAACATACTGCCCTGGACCAACCCTTGCGCTGCCAGCCCAACCAACATCACAGTGGTGCCGGAGATGGTCAGCCATACATGCCAGCTTGCCAATCTTGGACTCCACAAATGGCGTCCGGTGACACGCGGCCAGACGTAATAGATGCTGCCCACCGCAGCCAGCACAAAAGTGGCGAACACGGTGAAATGTGAATGGGAAATCACGAAATCGGAAAAATGCGTGAGTTCCTGTACGCGACGCAAGGCTTCAGTTGATCCCTGGAAGCAGCCGACCAGATAAAAAAATGTCGCCAGCAGCAAAAATTTGGCCGCGTAGCTATCCGCGTCCTGTCCGCCGATAATCGCGCCCCAACGTCCTTTGGCGGTACCGAACAGATTGGTGATCACAGCCCATACCGGGATGATGAGCAGCATGCTGGTGACGATCGAAATGGTCTGTGTGTGATAAGGAATCGGGCTGAACAAATAATGATGGGTGCCAACGAACGGGTAGAAAAATGCCAGCGTCCAGAACCCCAGCAGCGACAGCCGATGACTATATAAAGGTGCTTTGGTCGCCAGCGGCAAGAAGTAATACATCAACGCAAGTCCCGCTGGCGTAATCCACAGTCCCACTACGTAATGGATGTAAAGCCCATGCAGGGCGGTATTGCTGATGCCCGACATAGACACATAGGGCAGGATCGCGCCGCCGAGAATCAGATTCATCACCGTCCACACCAGCCCCGCCACTACATACCACAAGGCGACATAGAAGCCCGGTTCTTTGCGCCGGAATATTGTGGTCAATGCCTGGCCGCCAATGACCACCAGAATCACCCAGCGCAGTATATTGAAAGGCCACTGAAACTCAGCCGCTTCAAAGCCGGAGTTATAGCCCATCAAAAAAGAAACCGAGCCGGTAATCAAAAAAATATTCCAGCCCCAAAGCAGCCACCACCCCCAATGTTCCTGGGCCATGCGGCGTCCGCATAACTGGGGCACAAGGTAATAAAGCAGTCCCAGCACAGGTGTGGAAAAAGCGCCGAAGATGACGCCATTAACGTGTACCGGACGCAGACGGCCAAATGTCAGCCAGGATGTTTCACCGAGGAAATCCGGAAAATTAAATTTTATCGATACCAGCAGGCCGATCAGTGGAAAAATAGTCAGCCAAACCAAGGCCCACCCTAGCCAGGCACGCACTAAATCTTTGTTGACTAGATTGGTAGAAGAATCACCTTGCAGCATTATTTCCGTCGCAATCATTCGGTATGCAATTCAGGCCAGGCATGTTTTCGTCACCCGCAAATATAAATTGTACTGAAGAGGTGCCGCGATTACTGTACTCAAGCGCACCTAACTACACACCAGTATGTGAAAAGCGCGCACTGCCTGACCCCCGTCCTAAGGGTTGCGCAGTAGATACTGTAACTATCCTGCTTAGCGGATCCACACTGTCTTGACATTCACAAATTCATGTATTCCCTGCTTGGACAACTCGCGTCCATAACCGGAATCTTTTACACCGCCGAAGGGCAAATGGGGATCGGATTTAACCATGCCGTTGATAAAGGTGCAGCCAGCCTGAATGTGTTCTGCCAAGCGCTCGGCGCGCGCCGTGTCTTTGCTCCAGATTGATGAACCGAGTCCGAAACGGGTATCGTTGGCAATGCGCAGCGCATCTCCTTCGTTGGCAGCACGGATCACTATGGCCACCGGACCGAATAATTCTTCGTGGTAGGCGCGGGTGTTGGGGGTGACATGATCCAGAATTGATGGAAGATAGAAAAATCCTTCCCCCGCTACCGGCTGACAACCGGTCACCGCCACTGCACCTTGCGCAATGGAA
>JANYHX010000243.1 GCA_025362155.1 Gallionella sp.
CGACTTCGTGTAGGTTGCTACTATATTTTTTAAAGTCGTTTCCACTTTCAATTGGTTTGACCCAATTGATCGCTTTAACTTCCCCTAAAACCAAGTACCTACACTCGTCGGTTGTTTGTTTTGTTTTTTAAAGATCGGCTGTCTGGATAAACTACCGGACAGCGAAGAGGTGCGCATTATAGAGATGGAAAATTTCTCGTCAACACTTTTCTAACATATTGTTAGCCACCAGCAGGAATGCCCGTTTTATCGGCCTCTGCAGCCTATGTTTAAAGCAGATGCTATTCGCTTTCCAGCTTATCTGACGAGGTGAATGTCCAGGTGCGGGTGATGGTCAAAATGTCAACATCTTTGGTAATACTCGGCGGCAACGGGGAATAAGGTGCGGCGAGTTTTACGATGCGCATCGCTGCCGCATCCAGGATGCGATGGCCGGAAGACTTGCTCACCTCTACGCTCTCCACGCTGCCATCCGCGTGTATCGAGACGCTGAGCTGCAAGCTGCCGAAAACTTTTTCCTGGCGCGCCTGTTCGGGGTAATTCAAATTGCCAATGCGTTCTACTTTAATGCGCCAGTCTTCAATATATTGCGCATAGCGATATTCCTGTGTGCGTGCGCCTATAAATTTGCGGCGCGGCATTTTTTGATAGGCATCCCAATTTTTATTGATTTGCGCTTCGAGGCGTGCCATTTCCATAGCGCGTTGCACTAACTCTTCACCATTACTGGGGGTATCATTTTTCTGCTTTTTGAAGTCGGGTTGTACTGCTGTGTAGTCGCTCTCTAGCTTGGTCAGCATCTGCTTGGTTTCCACTTCCAGAGCGGCGACACGCTTGGCGCGCTGTTCAGGGGTAAATTTTTTATCGTCACGCAGCGTCGGCAGAGGATTCTTGGCACGCCGATCTGCGGCGGTATTGCCGCCGCCATCCAGATTGTGCTGCGCCAGGGCATCCGCATTTAAAGGCTTGTAACTGGATTTGCTATTGACCAATACCACTTCCAACGGCTGCATAAAGTTAGTTGTATTGAGCGGCTCGGGTAACACCAAGGCGATGCCGAATAAAATAAAAACGTGCAGCAAGACAGAAAAAATCATCGAGAAGGATAATCTTGTGCGCAAATGCGCCAAGACGGCTGCCCACAATGTTTTATGCGTGGCTAACAAATAGCCTCCTCCAGCTTTGCGACGAAGCGGGTCTGCACTTCCAGATTGAGCAGGTCGATCTCGTCAATGGCCAGTTGCACGCGGGTATTGGCAGGTAATTCCGGTAGTGAGGAGGCGCGAAAGATTAGCGGAATGCCATCCACTTTCACCAGATTTTCGCGCAGGATCACAGCATCAACCTGTTCGATTTTTTCCTGTTGCAGCCAGCGCAAACACCAGTAACGCTCCATGCTGCGCTGGAATTCATTGTAGATGCCATACATGGTGTCGAAGTCGCGCATCGTGGTGTACAAGGCGGGATCGTTTTTGGGATAGGCTGGTTCTTCATCGCGCAGCATAGCGATGATTTGGCGTTGATTCACCATGTCCACATAACGGCGCAATGGTGAACTCGACCACATGTATTGCGCTACACCCAAGCCTTGATGCGGCGCGGCAACGGTACTCATTTTCACCTTGCCGTTTTGCTGGGTGCGATAAATACCGACGAAACCGTGCTCGGCCAGATGTTTCCCCCACTCGCTATTCACCAGAATCATCAGCTCGGAAACCACCTTATCGATGGGCGAGCCACGCCGCCGTTGGGTGATACCGACATGATCGTTTGCGATATGAAAGTTGTAATCCAGTTGGGTGCTGTTGTCGGCAGGCTTGCCGCGCCCCGCCTCCAGTTTTTGCACCAGATTCCACAATAGGGTCAGTTCGCTCGCATAGGGATAATCCAGCTTGCCCGCTGCCAACGTCTCTTCGTTGAACAGCGGCTCCAGTGTGTCATGGCGCAGATTTGCCGCAATGTGGATGCACTCGACGCGGCTCTCGTGATTCAATATCGCCAGCGTTTCGCCGTCCACTTCGTTATACATCGACAGCGCTGGACAGACACGATCCGCACTCAGTGTGAAGGCCTGCACCACGCTGTCCGGCAACATGGTGATCTTCTGTCCGGGCATATATACGGTGGAAAGCCGCTGTGCGGCGATCTTGTCACCCTCCGAATCACGTGGCATACCCAGGCTAGGCGCGGCAATATGCACACCAATGCGCCAGTTGCCGTTGGCTAACTTTTCCACCGAAAACGCATCGTCAATTTCCGTGGTGGTCGCATCGTCAATACTAAAGGCGCTCACCGCGGCTTGCGGTAATTCTTCCCATGCGTTCAATGCAACGGGGGGGAAATCCGTGCCTTTGGGGAAATGTTCGAACAGGAAACGCTGCAAATGATAGTCATGTGTGGACAGTATGGCGCCGCAGCGATGCAGCAAATGCGCAGCAGACAGATGCGTGGCGGCACATGCGGCTTCCAGCGCCTTCACTTCAATGGTGTTGCGATCCGGTTTGTAGAGCAAATATGCAAGATGCGCAGTGAACTCGACAGGCAATTCAAAACGGCTGAGTTGCTCGGTATAACGGGTTTGCAACGCCAGTTGCTGACGCTTCTTTTCGGCTCCGGCCAACGCGGCCTTGAGTACCTCGGATGGCGCAGCGCGATAGCGGCCTTTACCTTTTTTGTGGAAATAAATCGGCGCGCTGTGCAAGCGCATCAAGGCGGCAGCGGCTTCCAGTGAACTGGGCACATGACCAAAATATTCATTGGCAATTTGCTCGAAGCCAAATTCATCCGCCGGACAACATTCCCACAGAAATTCCACCTCTATGTCCGCAGCAATCGTTTCTGCCTGGGCAATAAATTCTCCCAAGGCAGGCTGGGTGAAACGCAGCATCACATTGGCCGCTTTGACCTTGCTGCGCTTGCCGGACACGCCTTCAATCTGGAGCGAAGTGGTATTGTCGGTCATGACATTGCCGACCTTGAAACTGCCGTCTTCTTCGTAAAGAATATTCATTGGGGGTGCAGCGAAAAAAGTGGCGCGATTATACCTTGTCGGCAGACCGCTACTTCACTTGCCATTTCCCGGGAGTTTTATCTTCGCCTGTAGCCAGGCAAAAATTCTCTCCGTATTTGTGAACCCCAAGTTGCAAGCTCGGTTAAACTTGCGCGACTGTTTGGCAACCTAACCATACAAATCATGCCGGCACCAACTATCAACAGGCTCCCAAAAACCGAAAGCCGGGTCAGGCTACGCACCTTGCTGGCTATCGGCTACACCCTGTTCATTATATATGCGAGCCTGTCCCCCTTTGTTGGCTGGCGCCCGCAAGGTTTAAATTTTATTGATGTGCTGCGCTCACCCGTTCGGCTCACCTATACCGTGTTTGATGCGGTTATCAATTTGCTGGCCTATTTACCGTTTGGCTTGCTGGTTGGGCTGATATTACGCAGACGCTTTAATACATTTGCCACGGTAATTCTGGGACTATGCCTAGGCATTGTGTTATCCGCCAGCATGGAATACCTGCAAATGTATTTGCCCAGACGCACCAGCTCCAATCTTGATTTGCTCGCTAATAGTGCAGGGGCATTGATAGGTGCCCTATTGGCAGTGAGCATAAGCTCGTGGACCTGGTTTTTTTTGGGGCTTACGCGTTGGCGTAGCCATTGGTTTCGTCAGGGAAAAGAAATGGACTTTGGGCTGGCTTTGCTTGCACTGTGGGTATTCGGGCAAATCAACCCCTCGCTGCCCATATTGGGCAATGTATTCATCAGTGAGGTCATACGCCAGCCTTTTATGGCACTCCCACCGACGCGGTTCAATGGTTGGGAAAGCAGCGCAGTCACACTGAATTTGTTAATGCTCGGCGCATTAGTGTTGACCTTGCTGCGTGTGCCGCGCAATCTCATCACGGCGTTAGTGGTGATACTAAGCATAGTGGCGCTGGCAAAATTCATCACCGCCGCGCTGCTACTAAAATCATGGGCGCTCTTATTATGGATCAATAGCGAAGCAGTCATCGGGATGTTGCTTGGCATATTGTTACTGTTCGCATCAATGTGGCTGCCGCGTAAATCAGCAATTTGGTTCGGCGCTGCCGCAGCATTATGCTACCTTGCCATCCTGAATTTTGTGTTTGACGACAACACCCCATCCGCCGCAATGTCCATCTATCACTGGCATTACGGACATTTGCTCACTTACAACGGGCTGGCGAAGACCATTACATTAGTGTTTCCGTTGTTGCTGCTATTTCATTTATGGCGCACCAGGAAAGTATAGTTCGATATTTACGGAGCACCTCATGAGCTTTTACGACAAGCATGTTTTTTTCTGTACCAACCAGCGTGAAGACGGCAGCGCTTGCTGCGGCAATCACCATGCACAGCAGGCACGCGACTACGTCAAGAAAAAAGTCAAGGAACTGGGCATTCCCAAACTGGAAAATAAAATTCGCATCAACACTGCGGGATGTATGGATCGTTGCGAGGAGGGGCCGGTCATCGTGGTGTATCCGGAAGGCACGTGGTATACCTATGTGGATGAAAAAGACCTCGATGAGATCATCGAAGAACAT
>JANYHX010000259.1 GCA_025362155.1 Gallionella sp.
CTATTAGGTGCATTGTTTGGTCGTGGGGTCGACCGAGTTGCAGATGTTGATCTCGGTCATCATGCCGCCAAAGTTCTCGGCGTCGTTCGACAGGTGGTCAAGTTGCGGCGTATACAGATAAAACTTCTGGCCAGCGGTGTAGCCTGTCGTCGCATCGAGGATCACATCGAGCGACTCGCCGCCGCCGAGGGTGATTGAATTGGTGTCGTAGGCCATGTTGTTGCCGTCCTGGTCGCGCAGCAGCTTGGCATTGACGCCGATCACGTGCATCGGGATGCCGAGCGAGGCCAACGTATGAAACTCGGTGACGTTGAGGTCAGAGAACCGCAACAGCGCCTTGCCTCCCGCCGGAATATTGATGATGGCCGACATCGGTTGCGACATGCGCTCAATGCCGTCGGGCGACTGGGTTTTCATCGGACCGTCATGAATCGTGTCCGGATAGCTGCGCCCGTTCAACAAGAAGTACTTGTCTTTCAGGTCGACGAAGGCTTCCGGGTTGAAGGTCATGCCAACAAAGTGAAAGTTCGGATCGAAGCCATGCATCTGGATGGGGTACTCGACGTCGTAGGCAGTGGAGCCGTCGCCGTCGTTGTAGGCGTACTTCTTGGTGCCGTCGTTGCTGGCATTGTTAGTCGGGGGCAGCGGGTTGGAGCACAGGATGTCGCCGTCACAGCGCTTGCGCAGGTTCTGGTATTCAGCAGCCGTCGGATTTGATGTGTTGACTGGCGGCACATTCAAGGCCGCTAATGCGTCGTGCAAGTTTCCGTTCACCCGGTTTTGCCGCGGCCTGACGTAAAGCTGGCCCACCATGCCCATCTGCAGGTGCTCGGGAGGTGTGATGTGGCAGTGCCAGAAATAGGTTCCCGCGTCCGGCGCCAGGTAGTAATAGGTAAAGCTGCCGCCGATATTGATGGCGACCGAGGCGTCAGGCACGCCGTCGAAGAACGCTGAAGCGTTCGGATAGCCGTGGAAGTGCACCGTGTGCTGTTCGAACAGGTCGGGCCGCATGACCATGCCGACGTTGGTCAGCGTAAGGAAGAACTCGTCGTCCTCGTCGATCGCCATCAATGGCGCGGGCGCGCTGCCGTTCAACACGCCGACGTCCATGATGGTGCGCGGATCAACGTGGCCGGTCAGGGCTGAGGACTGGTATGCCCATGTGACCCCACCATCAATGACTGTTCCCGCCGTGACTGCCGGTTCAGTAATGCCAGAGCTCCCCGCTATTGTTGCAACGTAAATATTCCCGATCGAGTTCCGTACTGTCGCGTTCACAGCATAATAGGTTGAAGATGTCCATGGATCCATTGAAAAGTCAGGAACGATGCCGACTGCGCCGTTGAAGGTGTACGCAGGGGTTGGAGATGGCGCCACTGCCGGGTTCGGCGCGCCGATATAGAGGTCATTCAGGTGGGTGCTGGAGTCAACGTTGAACTCCGATGCCGGTTTGGTACCCGGCAGGCCATGTACGATATCGGCCATGCCCGACAACGGACCGAAGGCAAACAAATAGGTCTGGGTGCCGTCAGCCATCGTCGCGAAGCCATCGCCACCGGAAAGTTGTTGGCATTTGATGTTCGGGTTCGGCAGGGTACTGCCGAGGTTGCCTGCCGCCCCGCTCGAATCAACCAGTGGGTGCAGAGCCGTTGACGTGGGGCATTGCACACGAAAACTCGACGCGGCAGCGTTCAGTGAAAAAACACATAACAACAATGCCGGCAATTGCCGCCCGAAATTGGAAAAGTTAAACATGGTGTGCACCCCTTCCTGCATTAATGATCTTACTTTTTGTTCAGTTCCCGCTGCCGGTTTAAAAATTGCATATGCCCGATGTCGATATTAAAAGAGCGGAGCAAGGATAATCAAAGGACTCTTCTCCATTTTTAAAAGTATCCCTCTACTTTTTTTAGTAGTTGATTCCTACTAGGAAATAACCCGCTACAAGGATCGTGCAGGGAAATCACCCCCCCGAAAGAGGAAACTTAGATGGGTTAAGGATAGGGAAATCATTTATATAAGATGTTGATTCCATGATTGATTCTAGAATTTTAACTGCCACGCCCACTTTACTGTTTCGATTTTCGACCCGCACAATTTCCCCATTGCACTTGAGCATTAAATTATCCCCAGGATTATTAAACTTAATAACGAAACCAACCTTTTCGCCTAAAACAAAGGGAGTATTCGCTTCAAAATACACACCAGAGGGACTAATATCACGCGTTACCTGCGCAGAATTTGCGAGGCTCACTGGAAGTGAAACAGCAACTCTTTCTTCCTTTCTCCGTTCCTTGCCTTCCTTTTTTATGAACAATTGAACCCTCTCTTCCCTGGTGAAATTTTGCATCACGGAGTAGAGCCAATCCTAATAAGAAGAGATATGTTTAGTCAAAGTATGCGACTCTCGTTCTCGTAGTAAACATCTCCTACAAAATATTCTTATCGCGTAGGACATAGTTACTATTGACTAAATTGGGTTTGCTCAACATTCAAGTCACATGGGGCATCCCAACTATAAAAACGGTCTAGGCTTACGAATGGTAATCCGGGGTGGAAGCCCTAAGGCATTTGAATGTTTAGCCTTGCAAATAAGGCGGGGTATTCATAAAGTGTGCAGAGGACTTCAAATGCTGGCAATCGAGGGACGATTCAGTGTGCCGAATTACGTAAATCTGGTATCGTTAGTTCTTAAGTCAGTGTGTACAGGTCAGTTCAGCAATTCCGACCCGGCTGGCTAAAAAGATTGGGACACTACTGACTTCCGCTGTGCGAGAACCCATTCAAATAGGCACTTCATTTTTGAATCCGCCATTTCTTATAAGCCATCAGACTCAGGGGAGCAACACTCCATGCCCAGACAACTGCAAAATGTCCATCAAGAAAGTGAGAAGTCACTGGGCTTGCTGATGCAGGTCTGGATGAGATTTACGCTTGCGTGCTCCAGTTTACTGGTATTTTTTTTAGATCCGATCGAGTCCGGGTTACCCAATGAATTAACGCATGCCTTGCTTATTTCTTATTGCCTCTACAGTGCGTGTTTTTTATTTGACTATGACATGCGGCTGTTTCGTGAACTCGCATCCAATCGCGCTACCCACTGGATTGATACCATATTTTTTTCATGCTTGATTGCATTGACAGGGGGCGCTGATAGTATTTTCTTTTTCTTCTTCTTTTTCCCCATTATCGTTGCAGCTTTTTCCTGGGGATTCAAAGAAGGTCTAAAAGTCTCTTCTGTATCTGTCATCTTGTTTACGATTGCCGGCTTGATTTCCATCACGCCCAACAAGAGTTACGATTTAGGTGAAGCCGTCTTACGCCCTATCTATCTTATTGTTTTCGGGTACATGATTTCTTATTGGGGGGAGGGCAGGATAGTCCTTAAACGTCGGCTCGGCCTGCTACAAGAGATCAGCACAAACTGGAATCCCCGCTTCGGAGTTAACCATGCAATCATGATTAACCTGGTCAGATTGGTGGAGTTTTATCAAGGGAGCCGCTGCATAGTTGTCATGAGTCGCGCTGAGCTTTTACCAAAATATATTATGCATACCTCAGACCGTCGCAAGGCTGATAATGCCGCGCGTCCAAAAGAGATCGCCGAAACGACTGCAAAAGAACTCTTAACCTTGCCTGACTCGCTTGCCATTTCATTTGAGAATTCTGTTTCTCAGAATATAGGGGGGTTCAACAAATATATTGCCTATGATATTAATACCCTGGAACCTACCGACCGATATTTTAGTGAATGCGAAACCCTCTCCAATCTTTTAGATAATGAATCCTTTATTTCTGTTCCCTATAAGCAGCGCGGAGTGACTTCAGGCAGAATTTATTTGACCTCTGGTAATAGGACCTTTGACCGTTCCGATATTGAATTCACCAAACAGGTGGTCGACGTACTTTCAGCCGTAGTAGAAAATATGCAATTAATTGAAAATCTCGTTGCAGAGGCGGAAGGACAAGAGCGTCACCGAATTTCACTCGATGTTCATGACACCACCATTCAACCTTACATTGGATTAACTCTTGCG
>JANYHX010000267.1 GCA_025362155.1 Gallionella sp.
GCCGCATCTCTTAATACATCATTATTAGATGAGGCTTTCCGCCACAACGGCAAGGCAACAAAAAGTGCTGCGATCAGCAATAATGCTGCGCAGAGTGTCCAGAATAAAATCATGTCTCTAAATCTTTCAGGGAGTCTTTCGGGGGGTTGAGCAGAGCGTCGGCGCGTTGCGCTTCTTCGGCGGACAGTTGATTTTCCGGAACGGAATTTTTACGTTTGCGCAATTGAAATACCAGGCCAATCAAGCCTAATAACAGCAACGCAAACGGGCCGTACCACAGCAGCAGGGTATAACTTTTCACTGGCGGGTCAAACAGCACAAAATCACCATACCGGGAAACCAGATAATCGATAATTTCCTGATCGGTTAAACCCTTCTTCATTTGCTCACGCACTTCGCGGCGCAAATCCTCGGCCAATCCTGAGCGTGAACTCGCCAGCGATTCATTTTGACATACCAGACAACGCAGGTTTTGCGCCAAGGCTACCATGCGTTTTTCCAGCACGGGATCTTCAGCAAGATCTTTTGCTTCACCTGCGTAGGTAAAAGTTGGCAACAAACAGAGCAGCACTATTAACAAATATTTCATTTCGCTTGCAACTCCGCAACCAATGGAAGGATGGTTTTTTGCAAGCTTTCATGTGTAACCGCGCCAATCTGCTTGTAGCGAATGATGCCTTGCTTGTCGATGACATAGGTTTCGGGAACACCGTACACGCCATAATCTATCCCGATGCGGCCATCAGTATCAGACACACTTAAAACGTAAGGGTCGCCACCATGCCGTAGCCACTCCTCACCGTCTTCGCGTTTATCTTTGTAATCTACCCCATAAATCGGCACGATATTCTGGCTTGCCAGCGCCATCAGAACAGGGTGTTCCTCCCGGCAGGATACACACCAGGACGCCCACATGTTGAGCAGCCAGACTTTCCCCTTCATGTCCTGCGACGAAAATTGTTTGGCAGACTCGTGCAGCTGGGGCAATGTGAATGCAGGGGCTGGCTTGTTTATCAGCGGTGATGGAACTTCATGTGGGTTCAATCCCAAACCAACATACAGAAAGCCCGCCAACATCACAAAAATCACAAACGGCCAGAGGAATCTCATCATGAGGACTTGCCCGCTGACGCAAGAACACCACCTGCAGACCCAGTCTCATTGCTTACCAGGGACTCATTACTTATACGACTCACCTTTTTACTGTTGATACGATAACGACGATCACTCATAGCCAAAACTCCGCCCAGTGCCATCATCAGGCATCCAACCCATATCCAGTCCACAAACGGCTTGTAATAGACTCGTATCGACCAAGCGCCTTCCGACTCCGGAATTGCTTCCCCCATGGAAACATACAGGTCTCGGAATAAGCCGGTGTCGATTGCGGCTTCAGTCATCGGCGCACCTGAAGCGTTGTAACGGCGCTTCTGCGGGACCAGTTCAGTCACTCGCTTGCCATCCCTGGTGACAGTGAAATGCGCCGCTATCGCCATATAGTTTGGGCCTGTAATGTCGCTTACGCCGTCAAATCGAAATACATAGCCGCCCGCATCCACCGTGTCACCCACATTCATGCGGACATCACGCTCCGTTGCATAACCCTTCACCACAGTCACTCCGATGATGAATATCGCCACGCCGAGATGCGCAAACTGCATACCGTAGTAGCTCAAACTTTGACTACGCACACGTTGCATGAAGCTCCCGCTCCCGCTCCAACGTTGCTGCAAACTCACTATCAGCGAAGCGATAACCCAGAACGACAGTAGCAAACCAAAAGCAATCATTGGTGTCCAGTGATTGAACACGAATGGCAACAACACCGCGAGGATAGCTGCACCGGCAAAACCCCAGCGAACGCGCTTGGCCAATTCCGGCACGCTAGTCTGCTTCCAGCGCGCCAGCGCGCCCAAGCCCATCATCAATACCGCCAGCGCCATCAGCGGGACGAACACTGCTTCGAAATAGGGTGGCCCTACCGAGAGTTTGCCCATGCCTAGCGCATCCATGAATAGGGGATACAGCGTGCCGATGAACACTGAGGCTGCGGCAACCGACAGCAACACGTTATTCGACAGCAACATCGACTCGCGCGAGACCATGTCGAACTTGCCGCCCAACCCGATCTTGGGCGCGCGCCAGGCGAACAGCAGCAGCGACCCGCCGATTACCACAGTCAGAAAAGCCAGAATGAATACTCCGCGCTTGGGATCGGTTGCGAACGAGTGCACCGAGGTCAACACACCGGAACGCACCAGGAAGGTTCCCAGCAAACTCAGGGAAAATGCGGCTATTGCCAGCAATACTGTCCAGCTCTTGAATGCGCCGCGCTTTTCGGTCACGGCCAGCGAATGGATCAGCGCCGTGCCAACCAGCCAAGGCATGAAGGAGGCGTTTTCCACCGGATCCCAGAACCACCAACCACCCCAGCCGAGTTCATAGTAAGCCCACCAGCTGCCCAACATGACTCCCGTGGTCAGAAATGTCCAAGCCACTGTAGTCCAGGGACGCGACCAGCGCGCCCAAGTAGCATCCAGCTTGCCTCCCAGTAGCGCGGCGATGGCGAACGCAAACGCGACCGAGAAGCCCACATAACCCATGTACAGCATCGGCGGATGTATCACCAGCCCTGGGTCTTGTAACAAGGGATTCAATTCTTGCCCATCGACTGCAGCAGGCAATAAACGATCAAATGGATTTGAGGTAAGCAGCATGAACAATATAAAGCCTACCGCGATCCATCCCATTACACCCAAAACACGCGCGACCATTTCTTCCGGTAAATGCCTGCTGAAGGTAGCGACTGCGGCGGTCCAAATTGACAATATGGTTACCCACAATAGTAACGAACCTTCGTGTCCACCCCATATCGCGGCGAAGCGATATTGCAGGGGCAGCCCGGAATTGGAGTGTTCGGCTACGTACAACACAGAAAAATCATTATGGAGAAAAGCATTGGCCAATATTGCAAACGCCAGCGCTACAAATACCAATTGTCCAAATGCCAATGGGCGCGCAAGGCTCATTAATACCGAGTTATTACGGGCTGCACCGAATATGGGTAAAACGCCCAGAGACAAAGCCACAAAAAGTGCGATGATTAATGAAAAATGACCAAGTTCTGGAATCATGTCAGGCTCCTCAGTTAATTATTTAGTAACAGTTACAGGCACATTCCGAGGCATAGCAGCTGAATCAGCCGCATTTGCCGCTTGCGCTTTCTTCAAGGCATCGGCTGCTTCTGGCGGCATGTAATTTTCATCATGCTTGGCAAGCACTTCTTCAGCACGCATCACACCATTATCTCCCACTGCACCCTGGGCAACTACTCCTTTGCCTTCCTTGAATAAATCCGGCAGGATGCCTTTATACACGACGGGAATACTTTTGTGCGTATCGGTAATCACGAAATTTACCGTTAAACCATCATTTTCACGCTTTACACTACCCTCTTCGACGAGGCCGCCAATACGGAAGCTGCGCCCGTTAGGGACTTCCTTGTTAAAGACCTGGGTAGGGGTGAAGTACAGATTGACATTTCCCCCCAGCGCATTGAGCACCAAGCCTACCGAAGTGGCTACCCCGGCGACGGCAATGGCGATGAACATAAATCTTTTCTGGCGTGGTTTCATGCGGAATCCTCCTCGCTAATACTTGTTTTGGTGTCATCCCCTGCGTTACGCATCAGGCGCACCTGTTGCAAAGTAATTTTTCGCTTGTGTTTGACCATCGCGATCTCAATCGCAAAAATGAGCAATGCAACCGCATAGGAGCCAAACCAAACATAGGTAAGAGGGTTTTCCCTCATCCAGACATCCAGGCTAATCATTTTTCACCTCCGGCAAAATCAGCAATCCCCGGTAATTGGGTAACCCAAGCCGCATTTCGTTCTCGCTCGAGAATAATGCTACGCACTCGCGCCAATACCACTGCAATGGCATACAACCAGCAAGCTGCCAACATGGTAAAAAGTGCCTGCTGCATCGCAACATGCATGGTAGTCCCGCTAAATTTGATGGTCGAGCCCTGATGCAGGGTATTCCACCACTTCACCGAAAAATAGATGATCGGTACATTCACTGAACCCACGATGGCGAGCAGAGCTGCGGCGCGATCAGCCCGGCGTGGATCATCAATCGAGGCGTGTAATGCAATAAAGCCCAAATAAAGAAATAACAGGATAAGCTCGGAAGTCAATCGGGCATCCCACATCCACCACGCCCCCCACATCGGCTTGCCCCACAGCGCACCCGTCCACAATGAAATGAGGGCGAACAGTGCCCCTGTCGGAGCGATCGCGGTAGCCATCATAGCCGACAAGCGGGTATTAAAAATCAAGCCCAAAGCCGCATAGCCTGCCATGATGAGGTAAAGGAACATGGAGAGAATAGAAGCAGGGACATGGATGAACATGATGCGGTAAAACTCGCCTTGCTGCGCATCCGAGGGCGCGACAAAAAAACCGATGTACAAGCCGATAGCAAACAGGATCGCGGCAGAAAACGCGAACCATGGGATCATTTTTCCGGCCAAGCCGTAAAAGGTGGTAGGTGCGGCATATTTGAACCAGTTAATTGCCACTCATCACTCCATTAAATGTTTATTCCATCGAAATACGTAAAGCCTGCGCAGTCACCCATGGGGTGAACACCAAGGCCAGCACTAATAAAGCACCCAATAAAGACAAATGGGACACTATACTTAATCCACTCGATATTGCATCAACCGCACCTGCGCCAAAAATCAGCACAGGAATGCACAATGGCAATACCAATAGCGACAATAACACACCGCCTCCGCGCAATCCCAGTGTTAACGCTGCACCTATTGCACCCAGCATGCTGAGTATGGGCGTTCCCAACAACAAGCCAAGGATCAATACACCCAGTGCCTGCACCGACATATCGAACTGTAAACCCAATACCGGCGCCATCAACACCAGGGGTAAGCCCGACACCATCCAGTGTGCCGCCATTTTACCCAGAACCAGCATGGACAAAGACTGGGGCGCCAACATCATCTGCTCCAGCGTGCCATCCAGATAGTCAGCCGAGAACAATCTCCCCAGTGACAACATCGAAGCCAGCAACGCTGCCACCCACAATACGCCTGGAGCCATTTTACGCAGCATGCCCAATTCCGGCCCCACACCCAACGGAAACAGGCTGACCACCATTACGAAAAAAACCAGCGTGGTCAGTACATCCGCGCGGCGACGCATTGCCAATATTAAATCGCGCCGTATCACCAGCAGCAGTAAATCAAGCATGCTGGATTTCTTCATTACCGAATAACCTTTTTTACGACCTTTGCTTCAGGAATTATCATGATAGGGAGACAGTGCGCATTTCCGTCCCGGCCACATGCAGCGGTTGATGGGTGGTAAAAATCACCATTCCCTGCTGAGCCAGATGTTCCCCAATTAATTCCTGAATCAAGCCCACCGCTCCGACATCCAGCGCAGTCAAAGGTTCGTCAAGTATCCAAAACGTGGCATCACTAACCAGCAAGCGTGCCAGCGCTACACGTCGACGCTGGCCTTGCGAAAGCACCTTAGTAGGCAACATTTCCCGGCCACGCAATCCCATGCGCCGCAGGGCGATCATTGCCTCTTTCTCTTCAAGCTCCACTCCGGACAATCCGGCCGAAATGCACAAGTTTTCCAACGCGCTCAACTCATCCTTAATCGCGTTCAAATGTCCGAGGTACAGCATCTCGGCATAATAATCCTCGTCTAGTTCGCGGATACTTTCACCACGCCAGATAATATCGCCCTCATCGGGCCTTAAAAAGCCACATAAGGTACGCAACAAACTGGTTTTGCCGCTGCCATTCACGCCTTGTACCTGCATGATTTGGCCTGGTTGCAAATTAAAACTCAACCCGGAAAACAAACGATGGTCACCGCGACTACAAGCAAGATTGCTGACTTCCAGCATGAAGAAGGAAACCTAAATTTGACAGCGGGAGATTATATACGATTGCGTCCGACACTGACAATGTACGTCAAATGGGCTCCAGTCAACAAACCATACTTTACTTTAAGGGGCTGAAGTAGATTAGCACTAAATACCAGCCCACTCCTTCAATAATTTCAACTGTTGTTTAGGGGTTCCATAGTTGAATCTGAACTCACATTCCTTGAGGAATAATGGGAACGATGCTTTGGGA
>JANYHX010000271.1 GCA_025362155.1 Gallionella sp.
AAAGCGGTATTTTGATAATAGTCAGAAACTGTCGCACTTGAACTCGGTATCCCTGCAACCGTCGATGTAGTAGCCGAAGTGCCGCTCAGCGTCCAACTATTGCCCACTGCGGTTTTAGTGAAATATGTAGCAGCCGTATAGCTGGCTACGCTCCCACTACTACTTCCTCCACCGCAAGCTGTCAGAGTCAGCATGGTAAACAGAAAACTTAGTTGGATAACTTTGCGGATTGGATAGGCAGACTGCATGGGAGACCCTTTCAAAAGTGTTTTAAATATTGCCATGTAACTGTTGCTATGAAAACAATAACCTGTTTTGGGATATTCCACAATAGGTTATTACTCTGGGCGCATGCCCAGCTCGTTGCACAGTCATCATTACAAAATTTTTCGTTCGCTATTAATCTCGGCGAGAGAGAAATCCGGGTTAACGCAAGTTCAAATAGCTGAGCTATTAAAAAAACCGCAGAGCTTTATTTCAAAGTATGAGCGCGGAGAGCGGCGATTGGATTTTTCAGAGTTTATTGAGTTAGCGGAGGTTCTGAAAATAGATGTCACAAAATTTGTTGAAGCTTATCGTTCAACGCTTAGGATCAAATCAAAACAGTAATGTGGAGCAAGCAAGGTAGGGTGGCACGATTCTGTGCTCACCCGATTTTAAAGGTTTTTGTTTTCGCTTTTCTTCCCCTGTGCGCCGCCGAGTAGCACAGGCTGGTCAGGGGATTTCGGCGAGGACTGATGAAACTACTAGCCATTCGACTAGGCTGAAAAAATACTTCAGCCAAGTCGCTGGTTATGTCTGAGCACGTAGCGCGAGTTCCGCAGCCGCCTGACCAGTCGAGCAACACAGGATACCGCGCAGCGGCGGCAAACCGGGGCGGCGTTTCTTGGATTACTTTCTTTGGCCGCACAAAGAAAGTAATTGGCGTGCGGGGCCACACCCCGCGACTTTGATTTTGGCTCATTTTATTTTGGCGAAGCAAAAGAAAGTAGCTCGCTGCCGGGCAACCCCTGACGAAGTTCTTACCCCCACCCTAACCCTCCCCCACAGGGAGAGGGGACTGTTGTTCCTTCGGAGATTTTTGATTTGCTGAATGGCCGTTCCTCGAAACTTCGCTACGCTTGCTTCCCTTTTTTCGCGGGAATGACGACTACCGACAAAAAATCACGTCGCGTTCTTCACCCGAATAATCCTCACCACTTCCGGGATTTTGCGCAAGCCGCGCATAATGTTGGCGAGGTGCAAACGGTTGTTCACCTCCAGCGTGAAATGCAATCCGGTGTATTTTCCTTCCGGGGCAAAGTTGACGTTTTCGATGTTGGCTTCGGCTTCGGCGATTGCGGCAGAAACTTTTGCCAGTACGCCGCGCTGATTGGCGACCAGCAATTTGATATTGACATCGAAAGGGCGATGGATATTTTTATCCCACGCCACATCCAGCCATTGTTCTCCGCTGCTGCGGCCGCGGCGCAGGGTCGGGCAATCATGGGTATGCACCAGCAAACCCTGCCCGCTTTTGATCACACCAACAATAGGATCGCCCGGAATCGGGCGGCAACACTGGGCAAATTGCACCGCCATCCCTTCCGTGCCTTGGATGGTGATGATGGGTCTGATGCCCGCTTCATTGGTTACTGCTACACCGATGCTGGCTAATTGCCGCGCCACTACCATATTGAGACGTCGGCCCAGACCGATGTCGGCGAGAATATCCTGGCGCGTTTTTACGCCGGTTTCCTTGAGTAATTTATTCCAGTGCGCATCGTCCATGTCTTGAGGTTTGACGCCTAGCGCATTCAACGCCTGATTGAGCAGACGTTCGCCGAGCTGGGCCGATTCACCGGACTGCATGGTTTTGAGAAAATGGCGAATCTGGCTGCGCGCTTTGCTGGTAGTGACGTAACCCAGCCAGCTGGGGTTGGGATGGGCATGTGCGGCGGTAATCACCTCCACGCGATCGCCATTTCTGAGTTCAGTGCGCAATGGCACCAGCTCATGGTTTACCTTGACGGCGATGCAGCGATTGCCGACGTCGGTGTGCACGCTGTAAGCAAAATCTACGGCGGTCGCGCCGCGCGGCAGAGAAAGTATCTTGCCCTTGGGCGTGAATACATACACTTCATCGGGGAATAAATCCACCTTGAGGTGTTCGAGAAACTCGGAAGAATCGCTGCTCTGGCTCAGGCTTTCCAATAATTCCTGTAGCCACTGGTGGGTCTTCTGGTGCAGGTCATTGATTGACTCATGACCAGTCTTGTACAGCCAATGCGAAGCCACGCCAGCCTCGGCAATTCTATGCATCTCATGGGTGCGTATCTGGATTTCAATCGGTGTCCCGAAAGGGCCGAATAACGTGGCATGCAACGATTGATAACCATTCATTTTGGGAATGGCGATGTAATCCTTGAACTTGCCGGGAATCGGTTTGTACAATCCATGCAGCACGCCCAGCGCCACATAGCAGGACGCAAAATCCTTCACCAATACGCGAAAACCGTAGATATCCAATACTTCGGCAAAGGCCAGCGACTTGCTCTGCATTTTTTGGTAAATACTGTAGATGTCCTTTTCCCTGCCGGTCACCTCTGCCTCAATGTGATAGTCCGACAGCCGCTGCCGTATCGCATCCAGTATTTTGCCGACCACTGCGCGCCGGTTGCCGCGTGCGACATGCAGCGCTTTGGTCAACACCGCGTAGCGATTGGGATGCAAATATTTAAAGCTCAGATCCTGCAATTCGTGATGGAGATCATGCAGGCCCAGCCGATTGGCGATCGGCGCATAGATTTCCATGGTCTCGCGGGCGATGCGCTCGCGCTTCTCCAGCACCATGGATTCCAGCGTGCGCATATTGTGCAGGCGATCCGCCAGCTTGATGAGAATCACACGTACGTCGCGCGCCATCGCCAGCAGCATCTTGCGAAAATTTTCCGCCTGCGCATCTTCGCGTGTTTCGAACTGGATACGGTCTAGCTTGCTCAAGCCTTCGACCAATTCCGCAACCGGCTTACCGAATTTTTCGGCAAGTTGTTCCGTGGTCGTTGCGGTGTCCTCCACCACATCATGCAGCAACGCGGCGATGATGGCCTGCGCGTCAATATGCAGCGGAGTCAGTATGCGGGCTACCGCAATCGGGTGGGAAATATAGGGATCGCCGGACTGGCGCATCTGGCCCTGATGCGCTGCACGGCTGAATTCAATCGCAACACGGACGTGGGCGACGTCCTTGGGCTTAAGGTAGGTAGTGAGTTCCGCGATCAGTAAGTCCGCGTCGGCCATTTTGTGGCACCCTTAAAGTCACGTTAATTATGGCCTATCTGGATTACGCTTGGCCGCGATTCAATATTT
>JANYHX010000314.1 GCA_025362155.1 Gallionella sp.
CTAACGTAAAGTAGATGGCAAAAATGCCGTATATTCTGGCGCCGCTTTTCTTCTTGCCGCGCAGACTTTAACCTGAATGATCTGGTTGAGCCGTTCATACACCACGCCAAAATATTCACCACCGTGACGCACCGGATCGAAAGCGGCTAGTCGCTGCTCCAGAGTAAGCGACGGAGCAATGACTGGTGTAATGATGACTTTACTTCCTTTGACCAACATGCGCACACGCTGACCGACATGGAGATGCGCCTGCCCGCGCCACCGCTACGGGCAAACGAATGCCCAGATTATTGCCCCACTGTTTGATCTTCAAAACGATTTCGGCCATGACTAGCCCCTTGCGAAAATGTATGGACATTCAGTCGGGCATAGCCCGACCTACGGTTACTATGTATGCAGCACCCGAATGCGGGGAGCCACCATCGGCAATAAGTTTCGCATAGCCATACGCATGTCGTACTCTGCTTGCAGGTTAAGCCAAAAACGCGGATCCATCTGAAAATACACACCGAGACGCAAAGCGGTATCCGCCGTGATCGGGCGGCGGCCATTCACGATGTCGCTGACTCGGCTCGGCGGCACATCAATATCAGAAGCCACTTGGCGCGCGGTAATTTCCTTTGGTTTCATGAATTCTTCCAGCAGAATCTCGCCCGGGTGAATTTCTTCCAGCATTTTGGTCATATCTATTTCTCCTTATCAGTGGTAATCCACGATCTCTACATTGTGGACTCCATCATCCTTCCACACAAAACAGATCCGCCATTGGTCGTTTATGCGGATGCTGTGCTGACCGCGCTGCTTGCCCTTGAGAAGCTCCAGTTGGTTACCGGGCGGTGTCTTCAGTGCTTTCAGTTGCGTTGCAGCCTGCAACATCAATAGCTTGCGCCTAGCTACCCGTTCAATATTCTTGAAGCGGGGAACCGCATGGCTGAGAAAGAGACTCTCGGTATCGGAGCAGGCAAATGACTGGATCACGGCGCAATATTATTCCACAATTCAGATTCCGTCAAACAGAACGGGCAGGTCAAAGATAGTCGTCTGACTTTGATGGTACATTACCAATTCTTCGCCAAGGGATTTTTGCAATTCACCTGGAATAACTTTTGGTCTTCCAGTCTGATCGCGCTCAGTGGGCCACCCCAAAGGCAGCCAGTATCTAGCGCGATGACATCTTTCCTTAGGAGTAATCCCAATGCTGACCAGTGGCCGACAATGGCGGTGGCTTCGCGGCTGGCACGCTGCGGCACGTCGAACCAGGGCAGGTAGCCTGCGGGAATATTCTCTACTTCGCTCTTGAACTTGAATTCCATCTCGCCCTCGGGAGTGCAGATGCGCATGCGGGTGAACGCGTTGACGATGACCCGCAGGCGTTTGTAGCCGGTGAGATTGCCGTCCCAGTTGTGCGGAGCATTGCCGTACATGCGCGAAAGGAAGGTGGCATAGTCGTCGCCGCGCAGCGCGGCTTCGACTTCGCGCGCCAGGCTTTCGGCCTGTGCCACACTCCATTGCGGCAGCAGTCCGGCATGGACAAGCACATAACCGTCTTGCGCATGCAGCAGGCGCTGGTTGCGCAGCCAATGCAACAGTTCGTTGCGATCTGGTGCGTTAAGGATTTCGTCCAGCGTATCGTGGCGGCTCAATTCAGCTACGCCTTCCGCGACAGCGAGCAAATGCAGATCATGGTTGCCGAGCACCGTGATTGCGCTGTCACCCAGCGATTTGACCAGTCGCAATACCGCCAAAGAATCCGCGCCGCGATTGACCAGATCGCCGACCAGCCAGAGTTGATCCGCCGCCGGATCAAATTTAATTTGGTCAAGCAGCTGCGCCAATTCGGCATGACAGCCCTGCACGTCGCCTACAGCATATATTGCCATCGCGGTTATCCCACCGTGTTTATCTGTAAAATAGCGTAACAGATTTTTGTGTTGGTTCGATGAACACCAACTATCTTTTGCACCTTATTCTCTTTGCAAAAATACCCAGCCTGATGTTATTCAATTCTTACGGTTTCATTTTTCTGTTCCTGCCGGTCGTATTACTGGGCTTCTACCAACTAGGCCGGATTAGTCATTTCTATGCCGCACTTTGGTTGGCGTTAGCTTCATTATTTTTCTATGGCTACTGGAATCCTGCCTATGTCGGCCTATTGTTAGGCTCTATTGTCTGTAATTATAGTTTTGGCAGGTGGATCGCCCAAGCTGGTATAGCGCCTGTACCGGTACGGCAAAAACAATTGCTGATTATCGCCATCACTGCAAATTTGGCTTTGCTGGGTTACTATAAATACGCCAACTTCTTCATCAACAATCTCAATCCGGTATTAGGTACCAGCTGGAACCTCGGCAATATCCTTCTGCCGTTAGGCATATCATTTTTTACCTTCACTCAAATCGCCTTTCTGGTGGATACCTATCAGGGTAAAGTAAAAGAATACAGCTTCACTCACTATGCACTGTTCGTTACTTCCTTCCCGCACCTGATCGCCGGTCCTATCTTGCATCACAAAGAGATGATGCCGCAATTCGCCAAGCCCGGCAGCTATCAGATTAATTGGGCAAACATTGCCGTCGGCTTGACAATTTTCATCTGCGGACTCGCCAAAAAAGTTTTAATTGCCGACCATTTGAATGAATTTGCCACGCCTATTTTCAATGCCGTTGGCGCAGGCGGCCATCCCATGCTGTTTGAGGCCTGGGTGGGCGCGTTAGCTTATACCTTACAACTGTACTTTGATTTTTCCGGTTACTCAGATATGGCAATCGGTTTGTCGCTGATGTTCAACGTGCGCTTGCCGATGAATTTCAACTCGCCTTATAAAGCTACAACTATCATCGAGTTTTGGCGACGCTGGCACATGACGTTGTCACGATTTTTACGCGATTATCTTTACATCCCGCTAGGCGGGAATCGCAAAGGTAAAATTTATCGCTATCGCAACCTGATCATCACCATGCTGCTGGGAGGACTATGGCATGGTGCAGGCTGGACATTTTTGATTTGGGGGGCCGCTGCATGGAATTTATCTGGTAATCAATCATGCCTGGAGCGCACTTAAACAACGAATGAATTGGACAGGCAAGACCTTTGCCGCAGGCACAATAACTTTTATGGCCGTGGTGGTTGGCTGGGTATTTTTCCGAGCGGCTAATCTTGCTACCGCCATCGATCTACTTAGGGGCATGGCGGGATTAAATGGTGTTTCCATGAAATATACCGACACAGCATTCGCCATCATCATGAAGAATTACGGTATGCATCTATTTGGCCTGATGCCATTGACTGATCTGAATCCGGGTAATGCCCTCAGCATTATAATTTTAGGGATGATTATTGTTTTTAAATTACCCAATTTATCGCAGATTATGGCTCGCTATGAAACGACTCTAAACATGCCTGAGAAGCTGGTTGAAAAGCAAAAATTTCTAGTTTGGCATCCTTCATTTACTCATGCACTACTCATCTTGATACTTGGATATTTTGTGCTTATCAATCTGCATAAACAATCGACCTTTTTGTATTACCAGTTCTGATTTATTTTTCATTAGACCAACTCCAAAATCAAAATGAATTTCCACATTAGTTCCATGGGCTACAAAAAATACAGCTTGATGCTAATAGTCCCGCTTTGCTTTATAGCGATCTTGATATGGGTAATGGAAGCCTATTTTGGAACTCTTTATGGTGATTTAACCAGAATAGGGTATTTGGATGAAGGAGACTTTGGGTGGCAAATGCCACAACCGCGTGTTCCCGCAGAACACTTAAAAAATTACCCTTTGGCTGAAGCTGACATATTGATAATAGGCGATTCGTTTTCAAATGGACTAGTGTGGCAAAGTCGGCTGGTTTCAGCGGGGTTCAAGCCTACCACTTTGAACTGGAATAT
>JANYHX010000150.1 GCA_025362155.1 Gallionella sp.
AGAGAGCCTAGAAGGCTCTACCACTTTCCATGAAATGGCCGTGACCGCGCGCGGCCTGGCCAAAGCGGCGGAAATTCTCGCCGGCCAGTTCACGCTCGTCGCCACCAACGTGCCTTACCTCGGGCGCGGCAATCAGGATGAGGCGCTGCAAGATTACTGCGAGCGCGTCCACCCTGAGGCGAAACACGACCTAGCAACCTGTTTTGCAGAACGCTGTTTGGATTTCTGTAATCGCGGTGGAAGCATATCGTTGGTAACGCCCCAGAATTGGTTCTCCCAACCGCGCTACGAGAAGCTCCGCACGCGCCTCCTGACCTGTAACCAGTGGCATAGCGTCGCTCGGCTCGGCTCTGGAGCTTTTGAGACAATCGGAGGCGAAGTTGTGACGGTTAGTTTGGTAGTGTTATCAAACATGAAGGCTCACGGGGACGGTCTTTTCGTCGCATTGGATGTGTCCGAAGAGCCAACAGCGGCGCGCAAAGCCATTGGGCTGGTTCAAGAGACTGTTCTGGCAATTTCGCAAGCAAGCCAAGTGAGAAACCCAGACGCGATAATCACACTCGATTCCAGCGGTGGCAAAGAACTTCTCAACGCGTTGGCGCGGGCGTGGCAAGGGCTCGTCACTGGCGACGACAACCGATTTTATGGCGTCTTTTGGGAACGGGCGCAATTAGACGGCAGAGTTTGGTCGCCTGTCCAGCAAGCTCCGCAGACGTCCATTCCGTTTACTGGAAGAGAGACAGTCGTAAGATGGGAGAATGCGAAGGGTGACCTCCACTTGAGGTCAAAGGCGCACAATTTCCCCCCGCCTTCTACACTCGGAAAGACAGGCATTGCCATCCAGCGGATGGTCAGCCTTAACGCGACCATTTTTTCCGGCGATGTGTTTGATGATTCCGTTGCACCGCTCATCCCGGAAGAGCCGGCACATCTTCCAGCAATTTATGCGTTGTGCCTCAGTGAGGAGTTCAAGAAAGCTGTTCGACGGATTAACCACCAACCAAAAGTAATTCCCGGCGCGCTCACCAAAATCCCCTTCGACCTCGCGCACTGGCAGAAGGTGGCGGCGGAGAAATATCCGCTCGGATTGCCGAAGCCGTTTTCCAGCGACCCGACGCAATGGCTGTTCAACGGCCACCCTGCCGGTGCAGACCAGCCGTTGCATGTGGCCGTGGCGCGGTTGCTTGGCTACCAGTGGCCGCGCCAGACCGGTTCAAGTTTTCCCGATTGCCCCGCGCTCGATCCAGATGGTCTCGAAAAACACGTTGATTCTGGCGGTATCGTCTGCCTAAATCCACTTCGCGGCGATCCGCCGGCCGCTGATCGCCTGATTTCACTTTTGGGCGATGCATTTGGTTCTGAATGGTCAGCAGCGCGACTGGCTGGCCTGCTCACCGAGGTCGATTTTGCGGGAAAGAAACTAGACGACTGGCTACGGGACGGCTTCTTTGCCCAGCACTGCCAGCTATTTCACCAGCGGCCGTTCTTATGGCATGTATGGGACGGGCGGGGCGATGGTTTCCATGCGCTCGTGAATTACCATTGGCTCGCCGGCCCAAAAGGCAAGCGCACGTTCGAAGCCCTGATCTATACCTACCTGGGCGACTGGATAGACCATCAGCGTGCAGATCAGAAGGCAGGTGTTGAAGGGGCCGATGGCCGGCTCGCTGCTGCCGAGCACCTCAAGGCGGAGTTGGAAAAAATTCTTGCCGGCGAACCGCCATATGACATTTTTGTGCGCTGGAAGCCGCTCGCAGAACAGGCGATTGGATGGGAGCCGGACATCAATGATGGTGTGCGCATGAACATCCGCCCGTTCATGACCGCCAAGCCTATTGGTGCACGTACCAAGGGTGCGTGCATTCTACGTACAACGCCAAAGATCAAATGGGACAAGGATCGCGGTAAGGAACCTCAGCGCGCGCGTGAAGATTTCCCCTGGTTTTGGAAGTGGGACGAGATGACAGAAAACTTTGAGGGAACAAAAACCTTCGACGGCAATCGTTGGAACGACCTCCATTACAGCCGCGCGCATAAAGAAACGGCGCGGGCACGGAGGGTAAAATGAGTAACCAGATGAGCATACAGACACTTCTGGACGCGCTGCAATTGTCCTTTGCGGCTGCACTCCGCTCTCCAGAGGGTGTTGCGGAACCTATTGCTTTGCTGTGGACAGACACG
>JANYHX010000325.1 GCA_025362155.1 Gallionella sp.
ATTCGAAGCTTTCCTGGAGGCGGCTGTCGCTGCTGCTGGACGCAGGGAGTGGGTGCAGTGCGGGTGGCGGCCTGCAATGTGATAAGGCAATAACCGCAAGTTGAGGAATGTTGGCAACCCACGTAAAATCAGCATACTCACGGGTATAGTAGTATATAGATGACAACTTCCCGCCACAGGTTCGATTTCATACACCAACTTCAATTATCAACTTCATAATAATTGAGTATTGAGCTAAACGTGATTACCGTCAATATTAACGGCGCTGCGCGCCAACTTCACGATTCCACCCACATTGCCGCTCTCATAGAAGAAATGGGTTTGACCGGAAAGCGCATTGCGTTGGAACGCAACGGAGAAATTGTGCCGCGCAGTTCGTATGCGACGCAACAACTGGTAGATGGCGATAAGCTGGAGGTGGTCGTGGCAGTGGGTGGGGGGTAGCAGGCGTGTTCGTGGCGCTATGAATCGCGCCTCTTACGATATTTCAGCAGGATGGAAAAATAGCGTTATCCGAATTCATGGAACATTTGAATCAAAAAAGCGAATCGCATTCCGCCCGTCTTTTTTCGCCTGATACATCGCCGCATCGGCGCGCTTCAAAATTTCATCCATGGTGATCTCGTGATTGTTGAATAACACCACCCCAATACTTGCAGTGCAATGATAGGCCACGCGGTTTGCCTTGTTATTTTTCGACAGGGACAAAAGATGGGGTTCAGCCAAAGCCATACGTATTTTTTCGGCGACCAGGGTGGCTTCAGCAATTGACTTGTCTTTATCGGTATTCAGTTCGTTGAGCAGCGCCACAAACTCATCTCCGCCGTAACGTGCGACCGTATCCACTTCACGCACACAATAACTGATGCGGCGCGCCACTTCTACCAGCAGTTCATCCCCTGTTAAATGTCCATGCAGGTCGTTGACCTCTTTGAAGCCATCCAGGTCGATAAACATAAGAGCAACAAAACGCCCGCTGCGTTTGCTGGCGGCCATTGCTTGCCCCAGCCGGTCGTCCAGCAAGCGCCGGTTAGGCAGATTGGTAAGCTGATCATGGGTAGCCAAATGGTGGATTTTCTCTGTGGCCAGTTGGCGCTCGGTAATATCATGCGACACGATGACTACCCGGTAAACCTCACCTTGGCCGTTTCTGATCACGCCGCCCTGGGATTCCATCTGGCGAATACGGCCATCCGCCAGCCTGAAGCGGAATTCCATTTTTGCGCCCTTACCCGACTTTACAGTTGCGTTGAACACCTGTTTGACCCGCTCACGGTCATCCGGGTGTATCTCGGCAAACGAGTCCGTACCCGTCATGTCATCCACGCCAAATAGTCTGGTATAGGCGTAGTTGTTATAAAGGCGCCGCCCCTTCAAATCGACCACCCCGATGAGATCTTCAGTATTTTCGGCGATCATGCGGAAGAATTCTTCTTTCTCGCGCAGATCCTCCTCTTGCAGCTTGCGCTGGGTAATATCGGTAAAAGTGATGCGCACTAAAGCCTCGTCGCCACTCATTTTGTGCAAACAATCCAGGTGCGCGGGGAACGTGGAGCCATCACTGCGTTTGAGCGACAACTCGCATTGCTGCCGCTCAGCGCGGCGCAATACGCCCAACAGAAATAGATCCCAGCGATCGCGATCTCCGGCGGCCACGATAGGGGCGAAGCGGCGCTGCAACAGTTTCACGCGTTCCGCTCCCAACAGCGCGGCGCCGGGGAGGTTAATCTCACTGATCATGCCGCCAGCAATCAGCGTGAGATACCCGACCGGAGCAAAGTCATAAAGGTCCACATAGCGGTCGCGGGATTCTTCCAGGGTGTGCTGCGCCTGACGCAACGTCTCGTTCTGCATTTCCAGTTCGATCTGATGCACCCGCAGTTCATGCAACAATTCATGCAACAGACTCTCGTTGGCAGACGGGTTCACCAATGGCAAAGGCTTGCGATCAAGCTGCGCCTCGGCAGTGTCCCGCAATATTTTCGGATCGGGTTTATCGGGTTTATCGGGTTTGTTGTTCATTTGTATTCCTGTAACCCCCGGGTCTAAGCCAAGTGTGGCTTGTCGTGCAATGTTTGCGTCACCTTATTATGCCGATGTATCCGCATTACGAAACTATATCTATCGCCAGTAAAATCATCTGGGTCTCGCCGGTACTGTCGACGATACGGCGTGCGTTGAGCAGCATGCGCCGCTGGCCGGTGGGAAAGTCATGTTCGACCACATAACCGTCAAAACTATTGTTGTCCGGCAGTATGGTTTCCAGCAGTTCGCGCAATTTTGGAATATCCCATTGGCGATTGCCCAAATCGTAGAGCTGCTGACCCACCGTGTCCTCCAGCGTGGTTTTAAATTCGTGGTAGAACGAACGGCTGGCAGAAATTATTTTAAGCTTTCCATCCAGCACAATCAGCGGCTCGCGCACCGTATCGATGATGCCTTCGGCCATTATTCGCGCTGCGTTTTCTGCCGCTTCTGCCGCTTCTGCCGCTTCTGCCGCTTCTGCCGCTTCTGCCGCTTCTGCCGCTTCGGCCGCGACGCGTTTGCTGATATCGGTGAAGGTCATCACCACACCTTCGATCACATTATCCAGCGTGCGGTAAGGCTGGATGCGCGCCAAATAGCACGCGCCGCCAACTGTACGCACCTCGCGTTCCCATGATGACAGGGTATCCAGCACCGCCTGCGCATCGGCCAGCAAATCGTCGCTTTTGAGATTCGATTTAATGTCATTCAACGCCCTGCCGACATCCGGGGGGACCAGGTGGTAGACCTGCGTGGCCTCACGGGAGTAGCGCTTGATACACAGACGATCGTCGAGAAAAATGGTACCAATGCTGACATTGTCGAGCAGGTTTTTCATGTCGTTCTGCATGCCGTCCAATTGCTCGATCTTGGATTGCAATTCGGCATTCACCATAGTCAACTCTTCATTAACGGATTGCAGCTCTTCCTTGGACGTTTCCAGTTCTTCGTTGGTGGACTGAAGCTCTTCGTTGGTGGATTGCAATTCTTCGTTGGTGGATTTCAATTCCTCATTGGAAGCTTGCTGTTCCTCAATGGTCGCTTGCACGCTCTCTTTGGAATAGGCCAGTTCGCGCTCCAGTTCGATTACACGCAACTGCTCCTTCGAGCCACTGCCCGCCTTGCTACGACGAGGCTGGGCGGGGACCGCAGGCCTCACATCATGGAAGCTCACCAGTAATAATTTCCCGCGGGCCGCAGCATCGTGCAACGTGCGCACACTGAAATTGATAATATAGGTTTCGCCGTTATTCTTGATCGCCAGCTCCTTGCTCAGCGGCAACGTATGCGGCAATTTGGCACCCGCTGCGGCATGTATGGCGGTGCGCAATTCCATGGCCAGGCCATCACGTGCCATCTCGACAATATTAAGTGTCGCCTGACCGGGTGCCGGGCGCAGATAACGGCCGGTGTCGCCATGCACATAAAGTATATTGCCATTTTCATCCGTCACCACTGAGGCGGGCGTGTAAGAATGCAGCAGTGCGCGATTGGTCAGCTCGGCGAAATTGGTTTCCTTGATTTTTTTTACCGGCTCTTGCTGTCCTTCTATGTGCTGGGCTTTAATCCATGCATTGGACATCGTTACGCGGATGGGGGAGCTGCTACCGATGGCGCGGTAAAATTTCCATTTGCGGTTAAGCGGCACGAACAGCTGGGGGAAATTACCGATGCTCTCGGACGGCGATAGAAACAGCACACCATCCGGATTCAACGCATAGTGAAAAGCCGGTATCAATCGGCTTTGCAATTCCGGCTCCAGGTAGATCATCAGGTTGCGGCAACACAGCAGGTCGAGTTTGGTAAAAGGCGGATCCTTGATGACATTCTGAACGGCAAATACCACCATCTCGCGGATATTTTTTTTAATCCGGTAACCGCCCTCCTCTTTATTGAAGTAACGGCGCAGCCGCTCTGGATCGACATCTTGGGCGATATTGGGCGGATACAAGCCGGCACGTGCCAGCGCAATGGCATCTTCATCGAGATCGGTGGCGTAAATCTGGACTTTGAGCTCCTGACGGGTTTCGTCCATGAATTCGCGCAACAGTATGGCAATCGAATAAGCTTCTTCGCCGCTGGCACAACCCGCTACCCAGACGCGAATTACATAGTCCTCCGGCTTGTCGGCAAAAAATTTCGGGAAAATATCACGTTTCAATATGACGAAAGCCTCCGCATCGCGGAAAAAATTGGTGACATTGATCAGCAGCTCCTTGATCAGCAATTTCACCTCGGCGGGATTTTCCTTGATATAGCGCGCATAAACTTCGGTGTCCTTAATGAC
>JANYHX010000002.1 GCA_025362155.1 Gallionella sp.
TGGCATGGTCGGCACGAAACAACGCGCCATAGCCCACTTCATCACCGGCGCGCAACTCCTGAACGGCAATAATGCGACTACTCAAGGTCATCGCAGGCTTAAGTCCTAATTGTTGCGCGCTGTATTTTTCTCCATTTCCCGGGGCAAAGGGCGACGCGCCATATAGCATAATGCCGGGGCGCACCCAGTCGGCGTGGGTGGCGGGATAACGTAGCAATGCAGCGGAATTTGCCATGGAGCGCGCCACGCGATAAGACGCCGCCAGGTCGTTAAATATGGCCAGTGGCTCCGACACTCCGCGTGCCTCGTCAGCATGGGCGAAATGAGTCATCAAGGTGATGTCTCGCACTGCGCGATGGTGGCGTAATTGATCCATTATCTGCGCCACTTGTTGCGGTACAAAACCCAAGCGATTCATGCCGGTATTCACTTTCAGCCAGACATCAAGTTTCCCGCTATGCGGATAGGCGTCCAGCATGGCGATCTGCCACGCACTATGGATCACAACGGTTAAATCAAATTCTGCGATAACCGGTAAATCTTCCGCATTGAAAAAACCTTCCAGCAGCAAAATAGTCTGGCGAAAACCCGATTCGCGCAAACGCACCGCATCCTGGATATCCAGCAGTGCAAACCCGTCCGTCGCAGCCAATCCCTCGGCGGCACGCATCAACCCATGCCCGTACCCATCCGCCTTGATGACAGACATAATGCGCGCAGAAGTGGCGCGGCGCGCCACATGGAGATTATTCTCCAGCGCGTTCAAATCAATATAAGCTTGTATAGGGCGTGGCATGGAAACTGACTTAGTGCAACATAATAAAATTGGATATAGACATGAATAATAGCAGGGGCAAGGCTTTCATGTTATAAAACGAACTGTCAATTTGAACCTTGTGCTGAATGAATTTCGGTTTTTACATCATCCTCGCGGCACAGTTTTTTTCCGCGCTTGCAGATAACGCCCTGCTGTTCGCCGCCATTTCTTTATTGCAATATTTGCACGCACCGGATTGGCATACGCCGGTATTGCAAGAAGCGTTTATTTTTTCCTACATCGTATTGGCTCCTTTCGTGGGTGCATTCGCCGACTCGTTGCCCAAAGGTCGGGTGATGTTTATCAGCAATAACATCAAAATTCTGGGCTGCCTCTCCATGTTGTTCGGCGTCAACCCCCTGCTCGCTTACGCCTTGGTTGGATTAGGGGCGGCGGCTTATTCCCCCGCAAAATATGGCATTCTTACTGAATATTTGCCCGCGGATAAATTGGTGTTGGCCAACAGCTGGATGGAGGGCTTGACTGTGCTTGCCATTGTGTTGGGTGCCATCATCGGTGGCGTATTCATCAGCCCCACCATTGCCGAACCGATGCTGAAGTGGTGGGACGTGCCATTCCTCGACACCGGCATCGACACTCCGCCAGAATTGGCAATTTCAATTATTGTCGGAATTTATATTATCGCTGCCTGGTTCAATCTCTACATCCCGCGCGTGGCGATAGACCACAAACCGCTCAGTCGCAATCCTGTTTCCCTGACACATGATTTTTGGCATTCCTTCAAATTACTATGGAAAGATCCACTGGGGCAGGTTTCGCTCGCCGTCACTACCTTGTTCTGGGGTATCGGCGCCACATTGCGCTTGCTGGTACTCAGCTGGGCAGGGCTGGCGCTCCATTACGACATGACCCGAGCAGCCGCATTAACCGCATGGGTGGCGGTCGGCATCGCCATAGGCGCGATGCTGGCGGCGAAATTTGTCAAGTTGCAACATTCGGTGAAAGTGCTGCCGGTCGGCATTGCCATGGGTTTGATGGTGCTGGTGATGATTCCTATCACCAACAGTTTGCTGGCCACACTGCTGTTAATTGTGATCGGTGCGATGGGCGGCTATTTCGTGGTGCCGATGAATGCGCTGCTGCAACATCGCGGCCACTTGCTAATGGGCGCCGGTAGTTCTATCGCGGTACAGAACTTTAACGAGAATCTGAGCATTTTCGTTATGCTGGGACTGTATGCCGTTATGGAAAAATTGGAACTCAACATCTACATTATCATTCTGGTATTCGGTTTGCTCTTGGCTGGCATCATGGCTGCGCTCTACCGGCGTCATGGGCATGATCAGGACCATGGGCAAATGTAGGCTTCCGAGAAGTTCAGCAGAGCTCCAAGCAAGTTACGCGTTTTTATCTGTTACCTGTGCCATCACCTTAACCGCAAAACACATATCCTGCCACGCCTTGGCCTTTTCGGTTGGACTGCGCAGCAAGTAAGCCGGATGATAGGTGACGATCAATGGTATGCCGTGATAATCATGCTGCGCATTGCGCAAACTGGCGAGAGTCGCCTCCTGGCCGAGTAACGCATTCGAGGCAACCTTGCCCAAAGCCACGATTAGCTTAGGTTGAAGGAGTTCGATCTGGCGTTGCAGATACGGCAGACACTGCGCAATCTCATTCGTTGCCGGAGTGCGATTATTGGGCGGGCGGCACTTAACGATATTGGCGATATAAACACTTTGGCCGCGCTTGAGCTTTATCGCTGCCAGCATGCTATCCAGCAACTTGCCCGCCTGTCCCACGAACGGTTCGCCCTGCACATCTTCATCCGCGCCTGGCCCTTCACCGACAAACAACCAGTCGGCTTTCTCCTCGCCTACGCCGAACACCGTTTGTGTACATCCGGCGCGCAGCTTACATGCGGTACAGCCGGTCACTTGCTGCTTAAGTTCAGACCAGTTTAAATTGCCCCATTCAGATTCGGATTGCCCCGACTTCCCAAACCCAGGCTTCCTGAATACCACAGCTTCATCCTGGGACACCGCCTCTAAAATTGTTGGCGCACTCGGTTCAGTCAGGTGTCCCGCAGGCTCTTGCACCTTATCTGGAACAGACTGCTCGCGCCGTTTCCACAACGGGTAAAGATTCAGCTCGCGCAAAATCGCCTCGCCCCTATCCATTTATCTTTCCTGTCCCTTGCCTGCATCTGACCATTTACTGCTGGTCAAGTCGCACGCCATCATCACCGCATCCTCCTTGTCATGGTCATTTTGATAGTATCCGCGCCGTATTCCAATCTCGGCAAAACCCAGGCTGCGATATAAAGCAATCGCTGCGATATTGGAAGGACGCACTTCGAGAAACACGCGGCGCGTATTTTTTTGACGTGCGGCATTCAGAATTTCACGCAGCATCAATCGTCCCAGACCTTTGCGCTGCTGCCCTGCTGCCACAGCAATATTCAATAACTCGGCTTCGTCCAGCACCGGCATCAACACCGCATAAGCCCGTATTTCGTCATCCTGCTCATCCACGCGACACTCATAGCCATGGTTCAACGCATCGGTAAAGTTTCCACAGGTCCATGGATAAGCCTGGATCGCTTGTTCAATCTTCAGTACCGTATTCACATCCCCCAGTGTCATGAAGCGCATCAACGCTGCTGTCTTTCACTGGTTTTCAAGGCCACCTTGTCGCGCAAATACAGCGGCAAGGCCTCCGCCGCATCCACGCCACGCCCGAGGGCAAATTGCACTGCGCCGAGGGCGGCTATTGCTGCGGCCTGAGGTACGGCAGCACCATTACTACCTTGCAAATGTCCATCGTATCTTGCCTCCAGCACGGCATCATACGCGGCGAAACCACTGCCCACACCGAACCAGTCACCGCCCACAACAGGTGGTGCATATTCCGGTTTGCACAAACACGGCTCACTCACCGTAATCCAGCCATCATGCTGCCTTTCATACACCGCGTGATAAATCTCGCCCATGCGCGCATCCAGCGCGGCAATCACACGGGATTTTTCTGAAGCTTCGGCCAGCGCTTCCAGCGTACATACGCCGACCACTGTAAGATTCGCGCCTAGCGCCAGACCCTGTGTCACCCCGCATGCAATGCGCACCCCGGTGAACGAACCCGGCCCCATGCCGAATGCAACGCCATCGAGTTGCGCCAGCTTTACCGCAGCCTCGTGCAGCAATGCGTCCAGCATCGTCACCAACGTCTCGGAATGTTTCTGCCCGACCCGCTCGCAACGCTCAATGACAATCCCGTCCTGCCACAGCGCAACCGAACAATATTCGGTGGAGGTATCCAACGCCAAAATACGCATCAATTATCCGTTACAAGCAACGCCACCGCCTGCGCCGCAATACCCTCGCCGCGTCCGGCAAAACCGAGCATTTCTGTAGTGGTTGCTTTCACGTTGATGGCGCTTTTCTCCATATGCAGATCGGCGGCAATGTTGGCAATCATCTGAGGAATATGCGTCGCCATCTTCGGTGCTTGCGCAATGATGGTCGCATCTACATTGCTGATGCGAAACCCCTGTTCACGCACCAGATGAGTGACTTCACGCAACAGGATACGGCTGTCGATATTTTTGAATTTGGCATCAGTGTCAGCAAAATGCCGCCCGATATCGCCTAGTGCCGCCGCGCCCAGCAGCGCATCGCAAATCGCGTGTAACAGCACATCCGCATCAGAATGGCCGAGCAGGCCTTTGTCATGGGGAATTTCCACCCCGCCGATGATTAATTTACGGCCCTCTACCAGCTGATGCACGTCGTAACCTTGACCAATGCGCATATTCATTTTCCTTGTTGGGTCAGCAATAACTCCGCGAGCAGCCTATCCTGTGGATAGGTCACTTTAAAATTAGTCGAATCACTCAACACGAGTTTAGGCTGCAAGCCCAATGCTTCGACTGCCGACGCATCGTCGGTAAAATTACTAGCCTGCTGCAAAGCCTGTACCAACAGTCCGGCGCGGAACATCTGCGGCGTTTGCGCCTGCCATAATTGTTCGCGGTTCTCAGTGCGCTTGATACGGTCATTGCCATCCGCACGCTTCAGCGTATCTGCCACCAGCACAGCAAGAATGCCCCCCACCGCATCATCCCGCAATTCCGCGATCAGTCTGGACAGTTGTGTCTGTGTCAAACAGGGACGCGCCGCATCATGCACCAGCACCCAGTCATCCGGTTCCAGTTCAGAAGCCAGCAAACCGTTCAGTACCGTATCCGAACGCTTTTCCCCTCCGCAATACAAAGGCTGCAGCTTTTCCCCAAAAAACGACCAGTCGTAGCCATGAAACAAATGGTCGTCAGGCGCAAGCACCACAAACACCGTGCTGATCTCTGCACTGGCACACAATGTTTTAAGCGCGTGAAACATCATTGGCTGCCCGGCCAGCTGCAGATACTGCTTGGGTAAATCATGACCCATGCGCGCACCAAAACCAGCGGCAGGAACCAAGGCGTGAAATTCAGACATAGGCAGGATTGTAATGAATATATCAGGCAAATGCCCCGCTATATTCTTCTCTGTTAGAATATAGAATTATAAAGCAATTAAGATCATGAATATCTCCATCCGCAATATTGATGCCGCATTACGTCGACGCTCCCCCTATGAAATCAAGTCGGCGGTGCTCTTTTTAGTGATCATTATTTCTGTTGCGGCCTACCTGTTGGGATATGAAATATCCACTTCAACTTTCTTTTTGATACCTATTGCGCTGGTGACCTGGTATGGCAATTCCCGCTTAGGAATTTATTTCGCCCTGCTTTGTACCTTCATTGGGCATTTGATAGACACCCTTTTTGCCTCTCACATCTATAGCCATCCCTGGATTCCCTATGGGAACACCATTGTGCGGCTGGGATTATTTTTAATCACCACCCAATTTCTTACGCTGTTAAAGGTTCAATTGAATAGCGAGAAAGGTCTGTCCAGAACGGATAGTCTGACCGGGGTAATGAATGTCCGCGGCTTCGCCGAAGTAGCAGAAAAAATGTTCGAACTGGGCGCGCGCCACGGCAGACCGACGTGTCTGGCTTACATCGATATGGATGATTTCAAGAAAGTGAACGATGAGTTAGGTCATAGCACCGGCGATCAGGTACTGCAAACTGTAGGCGAAGTATTTCTTAACTCGGTGCGTAAAACGGATGTGGTATGTCGGCTGGGCGGTGATGAGTTTGCCATCGCGTTACCCGAAACCAATGAGGCAGGCGCAAAATCTGCGTTCAATAAACTCAAAAAAAATCTTGCTGAAGCCATGCAAGAACATAACTGGGTGGTCAGTTTCAGCATCGGTGTTATTTCCTTCGACTTGCCGCCGGCTGATTTCGATGAAGCGCTCAAGCTGGCTGATGCCCTGATGTATCAAGTCAAAAAGAACGGTAAAAATAATATTCAATTTGCGCATTATCCCCCAGAGAAAATAATTACCCCTGAATCCAGAAGAAATCTCCGTGGTATTTTCCACCCTGAATAAAAGACACCTTTTACAAGCAATACCAAGAAACTTCCCTCCATCCCTTATAATCCGCGCCCTTAACTTAGGAACTACCTTGGCGCGATTTTCATGCTGTTCTCGTCCCCCCATCCCCGTCCACGTTACTCGCAATTAATCGGCTCATCCGATGCGCTGGCTCTGGCGCAATTTGCGGCCAAGAATTTGCCGCTGGCCCCTTCTCCTCTGGTAATCATCGCCGCTAATGCACAGGAAGCCCAGCGGCTGGTGGAAGAGATTCCCTACTTCGATTCCCAGCTGCGTGTGCATTTATTGCCGGACTGGGAGACGCTGCCCTACGACCATTTCTCGCCGCATCAGGATTTGATCTCCGAGCGGCTGGCGACGCTACATCATGTACGCAGCCTGTCTTGCGACGTGCTGGTGGTGCCAGTGACCACCGCGCTGTACCCGTTTCCGCCGGTAGAATATCTGGCCGCCTTTACCTTTTTCCTGAAGCGCGGCGAAAAGCTCGACCTGGCCAAGCTGCGTGAGCAAATGACCTTTGCCGGCTACAACCATGTGCAGCAAGTGTTGTCGCCGGGCGAATACTGCGTGCGCGGCGGCATTATCGATCTGTTTGCGATGGGCAGCGTGCTGCCGTATCGCATTGACCTGTTCGACGACGAGATCGAAACCATCGCCACTTTCGATGTGGACACGCAGCGCTCGCTATATCCGGTGCCGGAGATACGCTTGTTGCCGGCGCGCGAATTTCCGCTCGACGATGCCGGGCAGGCACGCTTCCGCCAGAATTTCCGCGTACGTTTCGAAGGCGATCCCTCCCGGTCGCCCATATACAAAAACGTCAGCAAAGGCAACGCCCCGGCAGGCATTGAGTATTACCTGCCGCTATTCTTTGAAAAGACTGCCACGCTGTTCGACTACCTGCCTAAGGCTGCCACGCTATGTCTGCATCACGATGTGCACGCAGCCATCGCCACCTTTAGCAAAGATGCCGCATCGCGCTACAACCTGCTCAGAGGCGATCCGCAACGCCCGCTGCTGGAGCCGCGTGAATTATTTATGGATGCGGAGCAGTTTTTTATTCGGATAAAAGAGTTCGCTCGCCTCGACGTTCTTCCCTCTCCCATCGGGGGAGGGATTGAGGGAGGGGGTGACCGTTCAGCAAAACCCACCCCCTGCCCCACCACCACTCTCCCCGAAATTGCGGTAAATCGCCGCGCCGAAATCCCGACACAAACGTTCCAGAATTTTCTGCAAACTTATACAGGGCGCGTGCTACTGCTTGCGGATAGCCTGGGACGGCGCGAGATTATTTCCGGCTATCTGAACGAATACGGCTTGTCGCCTGCGCTATGCGAAAACTATGCGCAGTTCGTTTCCGGCCAAGAAAAGTTCATGCTCAGCGTGGCCGCGCTGCAAAACGGATTTATGCTCCCCAATGACAATCTCGCCATTGTCACCGAGACCGAACTCTACGCCGCCCAGCCGCGCAGCCGCGCCGCGCGCGCCGCGAAGAAAAGCAACGTGGAAGGCATGTTGCGCGATTTGTCCGAGCTCAAGGTTGGCGATCCCGTCGTGCATGAGCAACATGGCATAGCGCGTTACAGCGGGCTGGTCAATCTTGATCTGGGCGAAGGCGAGGGAGAATTCCTGCTGTTGGAATATGCTGGATCAGATAAACTCTACGTGCCCGTCGCGCAGCTGCACGTCATCAGCCGCTACAGCGGTGGAGCGCCGGAAACCGCGCCGCTGCACAAGCTGGGCACACAAGCGTGGGACAAGGCAAAGCGCCGCGCCATGCAACAGGTGCGTGATACCGCTGCCGAACTGCTGAATTTATACGCGCAGCGCGCCACGCGCAAGGGCCACGCTTTCAAGCTGAGTCCACACGATTACGAAGCGTTCGCCGCCGGTTTCGGCTTTGAGGAAACACCGGATCAGGCCGCCGCAATCACCGCCGTCATCAATGATCTGCAAAGCGGTAAACCGATGGACAGGCTGATTTGCGGCGATGTGGGTTTTGGTAAAACCGAAGTGGCATTGCGCGCCGCCTTCGTCGCGGCGATGGACGGCAAACAGGTGGCTGTGCTGGTGCCCACCACTTTGCTGGCCGAACAGCATTTCCAGAATTTCAGCAACCGCTTCGCCGACCTGCCGGTCAAGATCGCCGAACTGTCGCGCTTCCGTTCCGCGAAGGAACAGGCGCAGTCGATGAAGGACATGGAGGACGGCAAGCTCGACATCATCATCGGCACACACAAACTGATCCAGAAAGGCGTGAAGTTCCATAACCTCGGGCTGGTCATCATCGATGAGGAACACCGATTCGGCGTGCAGCAAAAGGAACGATTGAAAGCATTACGCTCTGAAGTGGATGTCTTAACGCTGACCGCCACGCCTATCCCACGCACCTTGGCGATGTCGCTGGAAGGCCTGCGCGATTTCTCCATCATCGCTACTGCGCCGCAACGGCGGCTGTCGATCAAGACCTTCGTCGCACAGGCCAGTGACGGCATCATCCGCGAGGCGGTGCTGCGCGAATTGAAGCGCGGCGGGCAGATTTATTTTCTGCACAACGAAGTAGACACCATCGCCAACGTAGCGGAGAAGCTGACCTTGCTGTTACCCGAAGCACGCATTCGCATCGCACACGGGCAGATGGGCGAGCGCGATCTGGAACAGGTGATGCGCGATTTTTACCAGCAGCGTTTCAATGTGCTGCTGTGCACTACCATCATTGAAACCGGCATCGATATACCCACAGTCAATACCATCATCATGAATCGCGCCGACCGTTTCGGCCTGGCACAATTACACCAACTGCGCGGCCGCGTCGGACGCTCGCACCACCAGGCTTACGCCTATTTACTGGTGGAAACCGAGGCCCTTACTGCGCAGGCAAAGAAACGGCTGGAGGCGATACAGGCGATGGAGCAGCTCGGCAGTGGCTTCTATCTTGCGATGCATGATCTGGAGATACGCGGTGCCGGCGAGGTACTGGGCGAATCGCAAAGTGGCGAGATGCAGGAGATCGGTTTCTCGCTATATACCGACATGCTGAATGCCGCCGTCGCTTCGTTGCGCCAGGGACGCGAACCGGACATGGCGCACCCGTTGGGCATCACCACCGAGATTAACTTGCATACACCCGCCCTGCTGCCCAGCGACTATTGCGGTGACATCCACCAGCGCCTGATGCTGTATAAGCGGCTGGCAAATTGCGCCACAGCGGAAGAACTGGAAGAGATGCAACAGGAATTAATCGACCGCTTCGGCCTGTTGCCGGAACCCGCGCAAACGCTGCTCGACAGCCATCGCCTGCGCATTCTCGCCAAACCGCTGGGCATCAGCAAGGTGGATGCATCCGGCGAGGTAATTCAAATTCAATTCGTACCTCATCCGCCTATCGACCCGCTGCGTGTGCTGCATCTCATCCAGACCAAACGCCACTACAAACTGAGCGGCCAGGATAAGCTGCGCATAGAATTAAAATTTGGCGATATCAGCCAGCGCGTGCTCGCCATTAAAAACTTTTTTAATGAGTTAAAGCAGCAGGTTTAGATGACTGTGGTTAACCAGGACAATTAAGTTGCTGAAAGAGGTCGTCTCTGAAACAATAGGCCTCAAAAAACAATAAGCTGAGAGGAAATAACATTATTCGTCTATACACTACGCTCATTTTGTGGATGAGCTTGAGTTTGATCGCGCACGCCGAAACCATCGTGCTAGCGGTTCCCGGGCCAGGCAGTGTGGCCTTCTTGCCCATTCATCTGGCCAAAGCCATCAATGCGGATCATGCCGCCGGGCTGGAGCTCAAACTGCGCTATTTTAATGGGGGCCCTTTAGCGGTGCGTGACCTGATGAGCAACAACAGCGATTTCGTGGCTGCGGGCCTGCCGGCGATAGCAGCCAGTCGTGCTGCAGGTATGTCCGTTTTCGCTATTGGCCAACTCAGCCAGTCAGCGATGTTCGAATTGCTATTGCGAGCTGATCTGAAAGGTCAGGTACATAGCATCGCCCAACTCAAGGGGAGGCGTATCGGCACCAGTACCAGCACCTCGGAACGTTCGATGGGACGCATGATGGCAGAGTATCTCCTGCAGCGTGCCGGACTCAATTCCGGCGACGTACAGTTCATCTCGACCGGGCATAATCGCGAATCACAGAGTGCCGCCCTGGCCAGTGCGACCGCTGACGCCATCATCGCGGATGAACCCTTTGCTTCGGAACTGGTTGCGCAAGGCGTGGCAATCAGGCTGGCAGATTTGTATTCTCAAAAACAAAGCGCGGGGTTGTTCGGCGGTTCTATCGTGCGCGCTGCTTTGGCCACCCGTGAAGACATCTATATACAACGCCCGGCAACAGTGAAAAAAGTGCAGCACATGTTCGATCTCGCCTTGCAATGGCTGTCCACGCATTCCGCCGAGGAAGTAGCTGATAAACTTGTCGGGCAGCCGGGCTTTGATGCCGCCCATAGCAAATTTTTGGTCGAGGTCTTGAAACGTAACCCGGGTATCTTTCCCAGCCGAATCACCTGGGATGCACCAGCGGTGGCAACAACAGAACGTTTCTTCCATGAAGTGGCAGCCAGTACTGAGGAGTCGAAGTTGTTATTTTCCGATTTTGTGCGCGGCGCGCCCTTGAATTAGGGCTATCTTGAAAACCTCATTCCGCCCAAGCAGCACCCCTGCCACACTGCGACAGACATTCAGTCGCAGATTATTCCTGTTGCTGGGTTTGTTTTCATTGGTAATGAGTGTCTTCATAGTAGTGATTTATCAGCATCAAACCGACCGCCTGAATCGCTCCGTGTTGTCCGCCAACCTCCTTCATTTAATGCCGCGCATTCAGGATCAACAAAGAATATGGGATGATGATGCCGATCATTTGCTCGACGTTATGGAATGGTCAGGCTTGCTCAATTTGGCAGAACCGTCACGCACGGTAAAGTTGCAGGCATTTTTTACTGCCCAGACCGAAAGTATGGGATTTGAAGGCATTGCTATCACCGATGCAGTCAGCGGAAAGTTGTTGTTCGATTTCTGGAACCATGCCGAAAGACCCGATTTCCAGAATGCCCTCACAGAAAATCAACCATTCTGGTATGACGATCAGCACGCCATCCTGTACACCAAAGTAAAAAAGTCTACGCAAGCCTATGGACATGTCCTGCATAGCTACTTTTTCAAGGCATGGGATAGCGCCATGCTGCGCCGCTTGACTTTTCCCGATACAACCACTTTCATTTCGCTGGGCACTCAACCCTTATTGAGTTCGGCTGGAAATTTGGCTATGGCATCCTCACCCCCCTACGCCGGAGAATATGCGGAGCATATCTTGAATGGCGTTAAATATCAGGAGGGCAGCATCAAGCTAACGGATATAGCCATTGCGGATGACCGTCGCTTGCCCTTAAAGATGACGGTTAGATCGCCGATTAAGAATATCCTCCCCATGACTTTGGTCCTGAGCGCATCTGTCGGCGTTACCATATTATTTGGTGCCTTATTGTTCGTGGTCTTTGGTGTTTGGCTAAGACGCCTGGGCAAAAGGCTGGATGAACTGGCCAACGCGGCGTTACATTTCAAAAATAACCAGGCGAGCGGAATTACCAAGGAAACCCGGCGTTTGTTGCAGCTTGCCGATGCCCGGAAAGAGGATCAGGTCAGTGTGGTTGCCTACGAGTTATCAAACTTGATGGCGAGCGCCACACAACGCGATGAAGAACAACGCGCTTATCTGCAAACCATGGATCTACTACAGGATGCGGTGATTGAATTCACTCCCGAAGGCGACTTGCTGCGCGCCACCGATGCATGGAAAACCCTCACCGGCAAGGATGACCTGGCTTCCGGCGGTCTCATGAACTGCGTACATCCGGAAGATGTCCATGAATTGCTGGAGCAACTTAGCGCGCTGACCCACGAGCAGAAAAATCAAATCAACATACGGTTCCGCTTGCTGCGTGAGGGGGATGCCAACAAACATTACTGGGTTGAAGGTCGATTTGCTCCCGTCAAGCAGAATGACAAAATCACCAGTATTCGCGGGGTGGTGCGCGACATCACCCATACTTATCGGCAGGAACGCCAGATCAGCCATATGGCCTTACATGATGCGCTGACCGATTTGCCCAATCGGGTTTTGCTGGAAGACCGCCTGGAAATGTCGATCTCCCGCGCGGCACGCAACGGGCAACGCGTGGCATTAGGCTTTATCGATCTCGATCATTTCAAACAGGTGAATGATAATTTTGGTCATAAACTCGGCGATCGGTTGCTTAAAGAAGTTACAAAAAAATTACTCAGCGCACTGCGCGGGACGGACACTTTGTCGCGCTGGGGTGGTGATGAGTTTGTGGTGTTGTGCCCCGACTTGATCAACATGGATAATGCGCGCGATATTACGCAAAAATTGTCTTTGCTGGCACGCGAAAACATCACCATTGATGGCACTGATTTCCCGTTTACCTTTAGCGCAGGTTTTGCCGTATATCCGGATGATGCGAACAACAGCGAAATGCTGTTGGCGCAAGCGGATCGCGCAATGTTCTATGCCAAGGCACAGGGACGCAATAATATCCAGTTCTTTAATACCATTGCGGCCAAGGAAAGTGGGCGGCAGTCGTTTTATATTCAAAGCCGTTTGATGCAAGCAATACACAGCAACCAGATCCAGTGCTGGTTGCAACCCCTGATATCGGCACGAACCGGGCAAGTGGTCGGCGCGGAAGCCTTGGCTCGCTGGCAAGAGCCGGAACAAGGATGGATATCCCCGGCAGTTTTTATTCCGATGGCAGAAAGCCTGGGATTGATCGACAAGCTGGGACAATCCGTATGGCAGCAGGCATTACATGCCCTGACCCTGTGGCCCGCCCATCATCGTTTATCGGTGAATCTGTCCAAGCGACAATTGTTTTCCAACACCATAGTCATGCAACTCTGTGATGACCTCGCGCTGGCCAACATTAAACCGGAGCGCATCATGCTGGAGATTACTGAAAGTATCGCGCTTTCCGATGTGACCCATGCGCGGGAACGTATCGCCGAACTTGATTCCAAGGGTTTTGGCATTTCGATCGATGATTTTGGCGTGGGCTATTCCTCGTTGTCACAATTGCATGAAATTCCCGCCGATGAGCTCAAGCTGGATATATCTTTTGTTAAGCGCATCCATGAGAAGCGCGGTTTTAGTATGGCAACAGCTATCATTGCCATCGCCAAATCATTGGATCTGGAATGCGTAGCGGAAGGAGTTGAGGATCTCCCCACCGCTGACTTGCTTGTCTCCATGGGGGTAGAATTATTGCAGGGTTACCATTTCGCCAAGCCCATGCCCATTAATGATTACCTGGCTTGGCTGGCAACTCAGCCTGAATTTTCCACGATGTCTGAATAGCTTAACAGTAGCCCAAGGGAATTCATGTTTCGACTATTACGCTATTTCTCCATTGCAAGCCTGGCTTCCATCATATTGGCGGCGGTTGCACTCGGCACATTCCACGAGTTATCGGAAAAAAGCCAGTTGCTTAGATTTGGCGAAAGCCGAAACGTTGTGCTCGCGCAGGATTTTTCCAATCATATCTGGCCGCAGTTTCGCAGTTTTGCCAATACCGCGAAGCCTCTAGACACAACAACCCTGCGTCACCATCCCGAGCTTGTAAAACTATCACTCAGTGTGCGCGAGGCGGTGCGTAACACCGCCACAGTCGAAGTAGAAATTTATCAACTGGACGGACGCAAGCTGTTTTCCACTAGTGCAGCGCAAATCGGCATAGGCGATAACGGTAATCAGGGTTTTGTCTCGGCAAAACGAGGGCAGGTATTCAGCGAAATCAACCACTACGACCAGTCCGCCTCCCTTGACGGAGAAGTCGTAAATCGGGATGTGTTGTCGAGCTATATCCCTGTGCGCAGCAGCGAAATTGCACCCATCGATGGCGTGATGATGATCGCCACCGACATCACCGACCTTGTGGCAAGTAATGCCCGCCAACAGCGTCTGGTTACCGCCAGTGT
>JANYHX010000055.1 GCA_025362155.1 Gallionella sp.
AATCGTGACCACAAATGGACATTCACGATATTTAAAACAACATCATGGAACGATTGCTCTTTGAATGTTTTGGATCTGGTGCGCGGCCTTGGGCCCGCTGCAGAGGTTGTCAAGATTGAGCAGCTTTCTGCAACTTATCGATTTGACTTGCCGCGCTTTGATCAGACTCTGACTCCTGTTGCGGAGTGTGGTATCGAGATTATTATTCGCAAACGTTCACAAGCGGAGGTCGAGGCAGGGGGGAGATGGCTACGCCCCTCGCAGCAACCCGAGCGGGAATTACGGCTGCACATGAATCAGTACAAAGACGATATGGCGATGATGAAGCAATCGAATCAGGGGCGCCCGCCCTTCGAAAACGATTCGGATTTGTAGGAGGATTAGATGATCATTCGCGCCCGCGCGCCCCTACGCCTAGGACTTGCAGGCGGTGGCACTGATGTTTCCCCTTATTGCGACACCCATGGCGGGTATGTGCTTAATGCGACGATTGATCGTTATGCCTACGCCGTGATCAAGACGCTGGATGAGCCTTTTGTCCGGTTTGTGGCAACCGACCAACAAATGGAAAAGGTGAAGAACATTTCCGAGCCGTTGATACTGAACGGCAAACTCGACCTGCACAAAGCTGTATATAACGAAATGATTCTGCGCTACAACGCTGGCAAACCAATTGCGCTGGAGCTGAGCACGTTTTGTGACGCGCCTGCCGGTTCCGGTTTGGGTTCGTCTTCAACCCTCGTTGTTGTGATGATTCGGGCGTTTGCCGAGTTGCTTAATTTGCCATTGGATGATTACACGATGGCTCAATTGGCTTTCAAGATTGAGCGGGTCGATTGTGGTCTGCAGGGGGGGCGGCAGGATCAATACTCAGCTACTTTTGGGGGCTTCAATTTTATGGAGTTTTATGCTGATGATCGGGCAGTGATCAATCCCCTGCGTATCAAGAATTGGATTATCTGTGAGCTGGAAGCTTCCTTGGTGTTGTTTTATACCGGTGTTTCTCGCGAGTCAGCCAAGATTATTGCAGATCAAAGCAGCAATATTCAGGCTGGTTTTGAAGATGCCCTGGAGGCCATGCATGGTATTAAACGAGAAGCATTAGTGATGAAGGAATGCCTCTTGAGAGGGAATTTTGACGGCATTGTGGATTCCATGCGTCTAGGATGGCAGAGCAAGAAGCGTTCAGCAAGAACAGTTTCGACCCCGCACATAGAGGAAATTTATAATTCAGCCGTAAGCGCCGGGGCTGTGGCAGGCAAGGTGTCGGGTGCGGGCGGGGGCGGCTTTATGATATTTTTTGTACCGCCTGATAAGCGCATGGATGTGACCAGAGCGCTGAAACATTTTGATGGGCAGGTCAGCAATTGTCACTTTACCAAGCATGGTACCCAAGCATGGAGAGTTTGATTTTTGAGCATTTCATAATTCAATGCACCGTTCGCCCTGAGGTATCGAAGGGTGGGCTTTTATGTAGCATGGGGCTTCGATACCTCAGCCCGAACGGAATATTTGTCGCTAATTATGTAATGTTCAATAAGTACGCCAAATTCAAGGCTCCCATCTGATGGAAGCGATTGTTCTGTCGGGTGGGCTTGGGACTCGCTTGCGCGAAGTGGTGCCGAGTTTGCCCAAGTCTATGGCGCCTGTTGCCGGGCGGCCTTTTCTTGAGATATTGCTAACGACTTTAGCACGCAAGGGGTTTCGTCGCGTGGTGTTGTCGTTGGGCTACATGGCTGAAAAAGTGGTGACACATTTTGGCAATCAGTTTGCCGGGATGGAACTGGTTTACGAAGTTGAGGATACTCCTTTGGGCACGGGTGGCGCTGTGCGTCAGGCACTTACGCGCTGCAACGAGGATCATGTGTTTGTGTTCAATGGGGATACATACCTTGATCTTGAAGTGGGCGATGTTGAAGCTCATTGGCAAATACATCAAGTGCCGATTATCGTGGCACGTGAGGTGCCGGATACTGCAAGGTATGGGCGTCTGAATACCGTGGGCGAACGTGTGATCGGCTTTTTGGAAAAAGGCGTGGCTGGCGCCGGGTTGATTAACGCTGGTTGCTATGTGCTACCCGTTGCTATTCTGAACAAGTTTGCGCTTGGGCAGGCCTTTTCTCTGGAGACTGATTTCCTGGCTAAAACTGTTGGAGAGCAGCGTACTGATTTGTTTGTGTCTAATGGGCATTTTATTGATATTGGCGTACCAGAAGATTACGCGCGCGCGCAATCCGAGTTGGCAGGGATTTGCCATTGAGTCGTTCAGCTTTGTTTCTTGATCGTGATGGCGTAATCAATGTTGATCACGCCTATGTTTGCAAAAAAGAAAATTTTGAGTTTGTTGATGGCATCTTTGAGCTTTGTCGTAGCGCGAAAGAGCTTGGTTTTCTGATTTGCGTGGTCACTAACCAGGCGGGCATAGGTAGAGGTTTCTATACCGAGAAAGATTTTATTGAGCTCACTGACTGGATGCGCAGCGTTTTCAGAGAAGAGGGTTCTGAAATTGATAAGGTATATTTTTGTCCGAGTCATCCTGAATACGGTGTTGGTGAGTACAAAACTGATTCGCCTTTTCGAAAGCCTGGACCGGGAATGATTTTGCAGGCATCTCAAGAACTTGATATTGATTTGGCCAAATCGATTTTGGTTGGTGATAAAGAATCAGATATTTTGGCTGGCGTTGCTGCCGGGGTTGGATGCAATTTGTTGTATCGCGCCTTGTCTTCGGATGCGCCAAAGAAGACAGCAGCAACAGCCGTTGTTGCCAGTCTTCGGCAGATATTGCCGTTCTTGGAGAAAGCATGATTTTGGTGGCTGTTGTCGGTAGATTTATTGGTAATTTGCGATGGATCACTGCGCTGCTTTTGTCATTGCCTCAGCTTGTTTTAGTGCTACGCCGAAAGAGGATATGGACATTATTCACGCTAGGCTGAAAATCGCCGAGGCGATTACAAAGGAGTTGCAAAATGAAAAAAAGACTCATTGACGGTACAGAGGTTCAACGCAGTTCTGG
>JANYHX010000061.1 GCA_025362155.1 Gallionella sp.
TTCATCAGGTCGATGAACAACACACCCGGCTCGGCGTGGTCGTAGGTGCTGGCGATAATTTGCTTCCACAGCTCGGCGGCCTGCACTGTGCGATACACCCACTTGCCGTCGGCGCGTTGGGCTGCGCCTTGTTCCTTGAGAACGGTCGAGGGCTCCGCGCTGTGTACCAACTCGAAGCAAGTATTGTTTTCCACGGCCTGCATTAACGCATCGGTCACCCCGACAGAAATATTAAAGTTGCGCAGATCGCCATGATCCTTGGCATGGATAAATTTTTCGATGTCGGGATGATCGCAGCGCAACACGCCCATTTGCGCGCCGCGCCGTGCTCCGGCTGATTCGACCGTTTCGCAAGAGCGGTCAAACACGCGCATGTATGAGATCGGCCCACTGGCGCGCGAATTGGTGCCTTTGACATGCGCGCCTTCGGGGCGGATTTCAGAAAAATCATAGCCCACCCCGCCACCGCGCCGCATGGTTTCAGCAGCCTGCTGCAAGGCATCATAGATGCCCGGCTTGCCCGCGACGATGCCAGAAATCGCATCTCCCACCGGCTGCACAAAACAGTTGATCAAGGTAGCCTGATTCTTTAATCCCGCCGCCGAGTTGATGCGTCCGGCGGGCACAAATCCATTTTGCTGCGCGAGGAAAAATGCCTCTTCCCAGCGCGCACGCTGTTCAGGTTTTTCCGCCTGCGCCAACCCGCGCGCCACGCGGCGGCGCACATCCTCGACGGAAGTCTCGCCGGGTTCAGCATATTTTTCCAGCAATACTTCGATGCTGATTTCCTGCCGGATTTCCTGAGCGGTTTCCGGGCTGATTTCCGCGCCAGTTTCTGGGCTGATTTCTGGGGGAATTTCCTGTGTAATTTCCTGTTTGATTTCGGGCGTCATTGCAGCAAAGCCTCCGGCGGGTCGCCAAAATCGGTCATTGTTTTTTCAATTTCACCCTGGGCGTTCAAGCGGACAATTTTGAAGTCATGCAAGATATGGTCATCCATGTACCAATATTTTATGCCCATCAGATCGGCGAATTCTTTCCGGGTAACTTCAGTGCCAGTCAGCAAATGCCAATTGCTCCTGTCCACACCACGGTCAATCCGATACTGATGCCAGGCCTGTGGGGTATCGTTTTTCGGATCGAGACTGACAATCATGAAATCGATTTGTATTTTTTTCTGGTCAGCCGCCGTTTGAATGGCCTTCAGTTTCGAAAAAGTGGTAGTACACATAAACCGGCAATTACTGAATTCCATCGTGATTATCAGCGGCTTGCCACGCCATTCAGACAAATGCACAGTTTGGGCGCGGTCGTTGATAAATGGGTAAGGCACGGTGTAGAAACTGAAGGGTGCGCATTCTGCTTCAAAGGGCGCTAACAATACCAAGCCTAGCAGGACAGCTTTCATGGTGAGGAGTGTCCGGGAAGCAATTTCTCGAGTCATAGCAGCACTCCTTATAATTCCCCATTCGCCAGCAAATTTACCACTCCATCCAGGCCAACAAAATTCAGCGCGTACCTGGCCTGCTCGCGAACCACAGGCTTGGCGTGATAGGCAATGCTGATGCCTGCCTGCGCCATCATTTTCAAGTCGTTCGCGCCGTCGCCCATGGCGATAACCTGTTCGGGTTTAAGTGCCAGTTCATCGCGTATTTTCACCAGCCAGTCGGCCTTGCCCTGCGCATCCAGTATTTCACCGAGCACCTTGCCGGTGAGCTTGCCGTTGGCAACTTCCAGGGTGTTGGCGTAGGCGTAATCCAGCCCTAGTCTGGCTTTCAGGCGATCAGTGAAGAATTTGAAACCGCCTGACAGCAACAGTGTCTTGATGCCGCGCTGGTGTAATGCTTCAAGCATGATCTCCGCACCGGGTGAAAGCCGCAAACGTTCATCATACACGCGTTGCAAAGCCTGCTCATCCAGCCCCTGGAGTAACGCAACACGGCGGCGCAGGCTTTCGGCGAATTCCATTTCGCCGCGCATCGCTGCTGCGGTAATCGCCGCGACCTGCGCTTTCAATCCTTGCAGGTCGGCTACTTCGTCGATGCACTCGATGGCGATCAGCGTCGAATCCATGTCCATTACCAGCAGTCCAAAATCTCCCAGTTTTTGCCCGCTCGGTACAAAACCAAAATCGAGCCGATTGGCAAAACAATAAGGCTCAAGTTCAGGGTGAGTCCGTGCGGCAGCACAGCGATAGGCATGGGCAGCTATCTGTTCGCATGATGCGCTCTGCGCCAGTTTGGTGAGGTGATCAAGATGGCTCGCAGCGATGGGTTCAGCGGCCTGGATAATAAGATTCATGGACGGAGGTCAATTCTTGAGGAAAATTATCGGCTGGAGAGTGGCCCCAGGAATCCCGGGAAAAAGCACAAATTTTAATGGCCTATATCAGGCGTTCCGTTTTGTAGGGGCCGGTCGACAACCAGGTTGAACTCATTGGCTATTCAAACCGGGAAAATTAAAAGATATCTATACTCAAGAAATATACTAGGGAATCCTGACAGGCGCAATTGTCCGATAGTACAGCAGCGCACTCATGGAAGAGCATTACCATGCGTGAGGCTTAACGGCTTCATGGTAGAATGCGCGCCTTTTGATTTATCGTGGAGAACAATATGTTTATCAACAATGCTTATGCAGAAGCGGGCGCTGCTTCATCAGATGGCGGGATTATGAATTTTCTGCCGTTGCTCGCATTGATCGCAGTCTTTTACTTTTTGGTGCTGCGTCCACAATCCAAGCGCGCCAAAGAACAGAAAACCATGCTTGCGGAATTACAACGCGGCGATGAAGTGGTGACTGTAGGAGGTGAAATCGGCGTGATCAGCAAAATTTACGAGCAATACGTCGGTGTTGAAATTGCCGAGAACCTTGAAGTGAAAGTACAAAAAAGCTCGATTCAAACTGTACTGCCCAAAGGAACAATCAAGGCGATCAAATAATATATTGCACCCCAGTCATTTTTCGTACGTTGTATAGCGCGAACGCGACACAGTTATCAAGAGGTTGTCATGAATCAATATCCCTTATGGAAATATTTGCTGATTCTGGCCGCGTTGCTGGCCGGGTTGATTTATACCTTGCCGAATTTTTTCGGCGAATCACCGGCAGTGCAGGTGTCACCGTTGCGTGCCAGCTTGAAAGCGGATGCGGCATTACTGGCGCGGGTAACAACTGCGCTGAAAGCCGCCAGCCTTAATCCGGAAATAGTCATGCTGGAGGGCAATAGCATCAAAGCCCGCTTTGCTGATACCGACAGCCAACTGAAAGCCAAGGATGTACTAGTTACCCAATTGGGCGAAGATTATGTAGTCGCGCTGAATTTGCTGCCGCGCTCACCGCAATGGCTGACCGATCTGCATGCCTTGCCGATGTATCTCGGTCTGGACTTGCGCGGCGGGGTACATTTTCTGCTGCAAGTGGACATGAGCGCCGCGCTCAATAAGGCCATGGAAGCGGCCACCGGCGATATACGCAGCGCCTTACGCGAACAGAATATCGCTTATTCAGGCGTGAGTCGCGAGGGTAAAGTATTGCTGGTGAAGTTCCGCGATGCCGAAGCACGCAGCAAGGGTGAAGCTGAAATCAAACAACGTTTCCCCGATTACGCCTTGAAGGACAGGGACGAAGGCGGCGAATACAATTTGGTCGTCACCCTCAAGCCGGAAGCGGAACATCGTATTCAGGATTCCGCCGTGCAGCAAAACTTGGTCACCTTGCGCAACCGCGTGAATGAACTGGGTGTGGCCGAACCGGTGATTCAGCAGCAGGGCGCAGATCGTGTCGTGGTGCAACTACCGGGAGTGCAGGACACCGCACGTGCCAAGGATATTCTGGGGCGTACTGCCACGCTGGAAGTGCGTATGGTGGATGAGACTCATGAGGCCAGCACAGCTTCTGCGCCACCCTTCGGCACGGAGATGTTCAAGGATCGCCAAGGCAAGATGATGCTGGTGAAGAAGCAGGTGATCCTCACCGGCGAACGCATTAACGACGCACAGCCCGGCTTCGATAATCGCAGCAATGAACCTGCGGTGCATATTAATCTGGATGGCGTGGGAGCAAGGCAATTCAAGGACGCGACGCGCGAAAATGTCGGCAAGCGCATGGCGATCATCCTGTTTGAAAAAGGCAAGGGCGAAATCGTTACGGCTCCGGTAATCCGTGAAGAAATTGGCGGCGGGCGCGTACAGATCACCGGGCAGATGGATACTGTAGAAGCGCAGGATACTGCGCTTCTGCTGCGCGCCGGGGCGCTGGCGGCCCCCATGGAAATTATCGAGGAGCGTACCGTTGGCCCAAGTTTGGGCGCGGAAAATATCACGCGCGGCTTTAATTCCACCAAGATTGGTTTCATTATGGTGGCGCTGTTCATGATGGCCTACTACCTGATGTTCGGCACGATTTCCATGCTGGCATTGGCAGCCAACTTGCTATTACTGGTGGCGTTATTGTCAATGATGCAGGCCACGCTGACCTTGCCGGGTATGGCAGGTATCGCGCTGACATTGGGTATGGCGATAGACGCGAACGTGTTAATCAACGAACGCATCCGCGAGGAGTTGCGCAATGGCGTCTCGCCGCAAGCCGCGATCCACGCCGGATATGACCGCGCATTCGGCACCATACTCGACTCCAACGTAACCACCTTCATTGCCGGGCTCGCGTTGTTCATGTTCGGCTCAGGACCGATCAAAGGATTTGCGGTGGTGTTATGTCTGGGGATTGCGACTTCGATGTTCAGTGCAGTGTTAATTTCACGGGCGATTGTAAATCTTATTTACGGACGCAAGGCACGGCTCACCAAAGTAGCGATAGGCTAGTAGAGTGCTGAAAAACTACTGCGCCCGTCGCTCGCGACGTTTTTCAACACCCTGCTAAGGATAACAACATGGAATTTTTCAGGATCAAGCACGACATTCCGTTCATGAGTTATGGGCGCTATACCACCGCGATTTCGCTGGTGACGTTTTTGTTTGCGGTATTTTTTCTGGTCACCAAGGGATTGAACTTCGGGGTGGATTTTACCGGCGGCACGGTGATTGAGGTGCATTACGCACAGTCGGCTGATCTTGCTAAAGTGCGTGCGCAACTTGCCGAGACGGGCTTTCCCGATGCACAGGTACAAAATTTTGGTTCCAGCTATGACGTGCTGATACAAGTGCCGTTCAAACAGAATATCGCCGGAGCAAAATTGAGCGAGCAGGTGATAGACAGCTTGCGCAAGCAGGATGCCAGTGTGGAAAAGCGCCGCGTGGAATTTGTCGGCTCCCAAGTCGGTAAAGACTTAATTGACAATGGCGAGCTGGCTTTGCTGCTGGTGTCGTTGGGTATCGTCGGCTATCTGTGGTTGCGCTTCGAGTGGAAATTCGGCCTGTCGGCCATCATCGCCAACTTGCATGACGTGGTGATCATTCTCGGTTTCTTTGCTTTTTTCCAGTGGGAATTTTCACTCTCGGTGTTGGCGGCGGTGCTGGCGGTGCTGGGCTATTCGGTCAACGAATCGGTGGTGGTATTTGATCGTATCCGTGAAAATTTCCGCACCATGCGTAAAGCCGGAGTGGCCGAGATCATTGACAACGCCATTACCCGTACCATGTCGCGTACCATCATTACGCACGGTTGCACCCAGATGATGGTCGGCGCGATGTTGTTCCTTGGCGGCGAAACGCTGCACTATTTCGCCATGGCGTTAACCATCGGCATTTTGTTCAGTATCTATTCTTCAGTGCTGGTAGCGAGTCCGTTGCTGATGATGTTTGGTGTCTCGCGCGAAGATTTCATCAAACCGGAAAAGGCTGAGGCCGAAGAAGTCTTGCCTTAATGCTGGCCGCATTCATAGATATCATCCTGCATCTGGATGCCCATCTGCTGGCGCTTACCCAGCAATACGGCGTGTGGGTGTATGCCATTCTGTTCCTGATTATCTATAGTGAAACCGGACTGGTGATCGCGCCTTTCCTGCCGGGCGATTCGCTGTTGTTTGTGGCTGGTGCGCTGTGCGGAATGGGCGCGCTGCAACTGGAATGGCTGGCGCCGCTGCTGGTGCTGGCGGCATTCAGTGGTGACAATACTAATTACTGGATAGGCCGACTGGTGGGAATACGGTTGCTTAACCGTGCCAACGCTCGGCTCATCCGTCGCGAACATCTGGCCAAGGCGCAAGCTTTTTATGACAAGCATGGCGGCAAAACGATCATTCTCGCCCGTTTCATGCCCATCCTGCGCACCTTCGCACCATTTGTGGCGGGCATAGGCATGATGCGTTATCGGCTTTTTGTCCTGTTCAGCGCACTGGGCAGTGTGGCGTGGATCAGCAGCCTGACCGCGGCGGGCTATTTCTTCGGCAATATCCCAGTGGTAAAAAATAACCTCACCCTGATCATCATCGGCATCATTGCGATTACTATATTGCCCGCCTTGATTGAATTCATACGCTATCATAAGAGCAATCAGTCTGTTTGAGTGAACCAGCTTGCGGCGCGGCTCGGAGAGGTTAGGTAAACGCCAGACAAGCAAATTGGAATAAGATGCGCCCTGGTGAAATTTTTATCCTGTTATGTCCTGGTTCGTTACCAACTTCATCTCCACTTTCTTGCTGCCCCCGCTCAGCTTACTGCTGCTACTCGCGCTGGGAATTTTTCTGTTTTATCGCCGTTCCGCAGTTGCCAAAGCGCTCTTGCTCACTGGATTTGGTTTGCTGTGGATAATGTCCACACCTTATTTTGCCGAGGGTGCATTGCATTTGCTGGAGGCACACACCACTGCGCTGGATAGTCGTCATCAGAGCGCCGATGCGATTGTGATATTGGGTGGTGGAACCTATTTTTATGCGCCCGAATATGCCGGACAGAACACCATCGGAGAAGCCTCACTAGTACGCTTGCGCTACGGCGCAAAACTTCAGCGTGAAACCGGCAAACCGATACTGGTGACTGGGGGAAAACCGCTGGGCAATAGCGTTTCTGAAGCACAGCAAATGCGCGTTGCGCTGGAAGAAGATTTTCATGTACCGGTGCGCTGGGTTGAGGAAAGTTCCGACAACACTTTTGAGAATGCCCTTTATTCCTTTCGTCTGCTGCAACCCGCAGGCATCCACAAAATTTATCTGGTCACCCACGCCTGGCATATGCCGCGTTCCGCGGACATATTCCGCCGTGCCGGTTTTGAAGTCATCGAAGCCCCCACCGCTTTCACCACGCGCTTTCAGACTGACCTGCTGGCCTTTCTGCCGCGTGCAGAATCTCTGCACGGCAGCAAGATTTTTGTTCACGAACTGATCGGCATGCTCTGGTATCGGGTAAAGTTAGCCCTCTTGAATAGTTAAACGACGGAAAGGAACAACATGAAAGCTCGCGTCAAATGGGTAGAACAGGCTTCTTTCCTGGGAGAAACCGAAAGTAATCATGCCGTGTTAATGGATGGTCCTCCTACAGCGGGTGGTCGCAATCTCGGTCCGCGTCCGATGGAAATGCTGTTGATCGGCACGGGCGGCTGCACCGCCTTTGACGTCGTCAGTATTCTGAAGAAAAGCCGCCAGGCGATTTCCGATTGTTATGTGGAACTGACAGCTGAGCGCGCTGAAACCGAACCCAAGGTATTCACCAAAATACATCTGCACTTCGTCGTAAAGGGTAAGGACATCAAACCGGAAGCGGTGGAAAAAGCCATCAAGCTATCGGCTGAGAAATACTGCTCGGCTTCCATCATGCTCGGCCAGACCGCGGCGATTACGCATGATTTTGAGGTGGTACAACTATTGTGAAAGGTGAAAAGCGAAAAGTGAAACGAAGGGGAGTTACGTTTCACATTTCCCGTTTTACAGCTTTACCTTCACGTCTTTCATACCCAGTAGGAAGCGCCCGTCATCAGCTTACTATTCAACTTCATCACAAACTGTACCGGCTGTGGCAACTCAGCGCCGCCCAATGAAGTCGCTATGTCAGCATGTCCCGTTTCGTCGGTGTACATTTGCCTCACGATGGCGCGGCTTTTTTCATCCTGTGGTGGCAGCTTCTCCAGATGGCTTTGCAGATGTTCTCCTACCTGACGTTCGGTTTCGGCCAGAAAACCAAGATTCCATTTATCGCCCAACAACCCTGCTACCGCGCCGATGGCCAGCGAACCTGTATACCACAGCGGATTCAACAGGCTGAGATGCCCGCCCAGTTCGCGGACGCGTTTGGCTGTCCAGGCGAGGTGCTCGGTCTCTTCCTGCGCGGCTTGTTGCAGGGTGCGTTGCAGGATGGGGTCACGCGCTGTCAGTGCTTGTCCCTGATACAACGCTTGTGCGCAAATCTCGCCGGCATGATTAACACGCATCAATGCCGCGGCATGTTTTTTCTCGGTTTCATCCAAAGACGCTTCGGACAGATGCGCATCAGGATGTGTCCGCGCGCTATGTGCCTGACTGAATAATGTGCGCAGTCCCTTATCAAATTCAATAATTAAACGATCCAGATTTAACATATCCACTCCTGTATGAGCATCAGGCAAACACTCGCGCCAATTCTACACCCGGATCCGGCGCACGCATAAATGCCTCGCCCACCAGAAATGCATGTACTTGATTGCCGCGCATCAGCTTTACGTCTGCCGCGCTGAGGATGCCACTTTCAGTTACAACAATACGGTTGCCGGGAATACGTGGCAATAAATCCAGCGTAGTTTGCAGACTTACTTCGAAGGTACGCAAATCGCGGTTATTCACGCCGATCAGCGGAGTGGACAATTGCAGCGCGGCATCCAGTTCCTCCCGATTGTGTACTTCTACCAGCACGGCCATACCCAGTCTGTGCGCCACCGCCTCAAAGGTTTGCATTTGTGGCAGATTCAAGGCAGATGCAATCAGCAGGATTGCGTCTGCTCCCATCGCGCGAGCCTGGTAAACCTGATATTCGTCCACGATGAAATCCTTGCGTAATACCGGCAATTTGCAGGCCGTTCGCGCCTGTCTCAGATAATCTGCGCTGCCCTGAAAGAATTGCTCATCGGTCAACACCGACAGGCAGGTGGCACCATGTTGCGCATAGCTTGCAGCGATTTCGGCGGGGCGGAAATTTGCGCGTAACACCCCTTTGCTTGGACTGGCTTTTTTTATTTCCGCAATCACGGCAGCTTGGCCTGTGTTTATTCTGGCGCGTATCGCAGCAACGAAATCCCGAACAGGCGCAGCATGAACCGCCTCAATCTGCATCGCTGCAAGTGGCTTTAAGGCTTGTGCTGCTCTTACTTCTTGCGCTTTGACTGCAAGAATTTTATTGAGTATGTCGGACATTACGGTGTCTGCATTTAAGAAGTCGCGCATTTTAGCACTTGGGGTAAAATGCGCCCCATAACAAAACACTTGGAACATCATGCAGAACGTCAAAGATTACATGCGGGGCCTCGGTCAGGCGGCACGCAAGGCCGCACGACTGATGGCGCAGGCTGACACTGCCGCCAAAAATCATGCGCTGACTGCGATCGCTACCGCGCTGCAAAGTCAGACTGCCCAACTACTTGCTGCGAATGCCAAAGATGTCGCGGCGGCACGCATCAATGGTCTGGATAACGCGTCATTGGATAGACTGACGCTCACTGAAAAATCCGTGCACGACATGGCCGCAGGCTTGCTTGATATTGCGCGACTACCTGACTTGATAGGCGCAATTAGCGACCTGAGTTATCGTCCTTCCGGCATTCAGGTCGGCAGGATGCGCGTACCGCTCGGCGTGATCGGCATCATTTACGAATCGCGTCCCAATGTGACGGCGGATGCCGCCGGGCTCTGTCTAAAATCCGGCAACGCGGCAATTTTACGTGGTGGCTCGGAAGCCATACATTCCAATCAAGCCATCGCCGCTTGTGTTCATGCCGGACTGCGCGCTGCCGGGTTGCCTGAGACTGCGGTACAGGTAGTCGCCACCACGGATCGCGCCGCTGTAGGCGAACTTATCACCATGAAGGAATATGTCGACGTAATCGTGCCGCGGGGGGGGAAAGATTTGATCGAACGCATTTCTGCGGAAGCGCGCATTCCCGTGATCAAACACCTGCATGGCGTATGCCATGTTTATATTGATGATGAGGCCGATCTGGTCAAAGCCATACGCATCGCCGACAACGCCAAGACGCAGCGCTATGGTGTGTGTAATGCGATGGAGACGCTGCTGGTCGCGCACAGTGTTGCTGCAAAAGTTCTGCCTGAGCTATGCAAAATTTATCTGGATAAAAATGTCGAGCTGCGTGGCGATGATGCGGCGCGCGCGCTAGTCAAACAGATGAAAGCAGCAACTGAAGAAGACTGGGAGACGGAATATCTGGCGCCAATACTTGCGGTGCGGGTAGTAGCCGGTCTGGATGAAGCCATTGAACATATCGCAACCTATGGCTCACAACATACCGACAGCATCGTCACGGAGAATTACAGCAAGGCGATGCGTTTTTTGCGCGAAGTGGATTCCAGTTCGGTGATGGTGAACGCATCGACGCGCTTTGCCGACGGTTTTGAATACGGCCTCGGTGCAGAGATCGGCATCTCCACTGATAAGCTGCATGCGCGCGGCCCGGTGGGGCTAGAGGGACTGACCTCGCAAAAATATATCGTGCTGGGCAGTGGGCAAATCAGAATTTAACTTCTGGCTAATTAATTCATTCAGAGATAATAAAAATGACTCAACCCATAGCAGTAAAGGTGCCAGACATTGGCGATTTTAAAGACGTTGCGGTCATCGAGGTGTTTGTAAAGGCGGGTGACAAAATCGAGGCCGAGCAATCCCTGATCGCGCTGGAAACTGACAAAGCCGCGATGGAAGTGCCCAGCCC
>JANYHX010000079.1 GCA_025362155.1 Gallionella sp.
GGCCGGGGAAACCATGCAAGAGATCGTCAGCGCAGTCAAACGCGTCACCGACATCATGTCCGAAATTGCTGCTGCATCCAATGAACAAAGCGCCGGTATCGAACAAGTGAACCAGGCCATCATCCAGATGGATGAAGTGACCCAACAAAATGCCGCCTTGGTAGAACAAGCCGCTGCGGCAGCCGAGGCGATGCAGGAACAGGCGGGGACGCTGATGGAGGCGGTAAGCGTATTCAAGCTGGAGACAAATAAGGAAAGCAAACGTCCCGTTGCCACTAAACCGACCCCTCTTCCTCGTGTTCCGGCCTCGCCTCGAGAAGAGAAGCAATTCCCTGCTCCCGCCAAAGAACGCAAGCGGGTGGAGGCAAAACAAGATACGGACAGCGAGTGGGAAGAGTTTTAGCTGGCAACAAATTCCGCTCTAACTTAACTATGGACTTGTGGTCTCTATAAATTCAAAATTTCACGAGGAATGTTGTGACCCAATACAGTAAACGCATTGTGATCCTCCATTGGCTGACAGTTTTGTTGGTGATTTTGGCCTGGTATCTGGGTGATAACCTGGCCGAGGCGACAGATAACAGCAAAGCTACGTTGGCGGGATATTTTCTGCATATATTTGTCGGCAGCGTGATTTTTTTGTTGACCCTCTCGCAATTGTATTTCTGCCGCAAGGATGGCAGGCCGTCCTCATTGCCGGATAAACCGATGCATAAAATAGTAGCCAAATATGTTCATTATTTACTTTATGTCGTGCTGACGGTGCTGCCTATGAGTGGCATGACGATTATCCTCACCAGCAAGGTGGGCCGGGCATTAGTGGCAGGTGATGCGAATTTACTGCCTAAGGAGGATGGTTTTAAGGACGTATTTGCCCAAGTGGTGCATGAGCAATTAGTTAATGTGTTGATCGCACTGGTAGTGCTGCATATACTCGGTGCGATCAAACACCAGTTCATTATGAAAGACGGGTTGATAAGCAGGATGTCACTGCCAAAAAAAGATTGAAAGCCGCGTAGCGCGAATCACATAATCAGTGTGTTATTTAAGCAGGTCTTGGCTTGCGCCAAACGGGTCAGAGTAGGCAACAGATTCAATCCCGTTAATTCTTTCATCGCCAGCGCATTTTCTTTCAGGCTATCGAAGGAAATTTCTACAGGATGACCTGCCGCCGCGAAGGCAATTGCATTGCCGCTTTCGCTTGAAGGGAACACCATTGCGCGATCTGTAAATGCTTGCATGAGGCGTCCCACACTCCTGGCGAAACCACGGCTACGGCTCAGCAGGTTGACCACCATTATCCCCTCAGTGCTTAATCGGCTGAGGCACGCTTGATAGAACGGCAAGGTATCCAGTGCGCCTGAGCGCGCGTTTTCATCGAACCCATCCACCAGTATCAAATCAAATTTTTTGCCGTTATTTAGCACATATTCCGTCCCATCGCCAATGACGATATTGATCCGTTTGGGGTCTTCCGGCAGCTTGAAGAATTGCCGCGCGGCAGCGACCACTGCGGGTTCGATTTCCACCACAGTCAGATGTGCTAACGGATAATGACGGTACAGAAACTTGGTCAGTGAGCCCGCGCCCAGGCCGATTAATAGCGCTTTGCGGGGGAAGCGCGAGTCTTCGCGGAGCAGCATGCTGACCATCATCTCGCGGGTATATTCCAGTTCCAGATTCCACGGGCGTGCAATGCGCATCGCACCCTGTACCCACGTCGAGCCGAAGTGCAAATAGCGCACACCGGCTTCTTCACTGATGTCGATGGGAATGGTCAAGAAGAAAGTTGCTGCGTCAATTAAGCGTCAGTCATCCATTGGTTCAATAGTAAACGCGCCCGCTCAATCACCTCCGTTGCTGTCATCCCAATACCGGCAAGCTGTTCCGCCAGCGCATCAGCCGCAGCACCATGCAGATGCACTGCCAGCAACATCGCATGGTTCGCCGTCATTCCTTGGGCGATGAATCCTGCGATCATGCCGGTGAGCACGTCGCCCATGCCAGCACTGCTCATACCGGGATTGCCGGTGGTATTCACGAACAGATGACCCTCACGGGTAGCGCACACACTGTCCGCGCCTTTCAGTACCACGCTACAGTTCAATATTTGAGCAATTTTTTGTACTGCTGCAACACGATCTGCTTGTATCTCTGTTGTAGAACAGGCTAATAAGCGCGCTGCTTCACCGGGGTGTGGCGTGAGCACGCAAGGGACAGTTCGTGCGCTTAACTGTGTGCGCAATTTTGGGCGTTGCGCGAGAATATTTAACGCATCGGCATCCAGTACCAGCGCGGCGTTGCTATCCAACGCAGCGCGGAGCAATTTCTGCGCGGTCGTGTCAGCCCCCATGCCGCAGCCGACGGCCAACACATTCACTTCACGTAATTTCAGCGCCGCCGTCGCACTGTGCAGCATCATTTCGGGTTGCAAAAAATCTACCCCGGGCGCATTTTCTGCCAACAGCCCAACATGCACGCACCCTGCGCCCATCTTTAACGCGGCGCGGGCTGCCAGCAGCGCGGCACCGATCATACCGTCCGCACCCCCCAGCACTACAACCTTACCGAATAATCCCTTGTGGGTGTCGCGCGGACGCTGCGGGAAGTTTGCCAGGAGTGCGCTTCGGGTTAAGGGTGTGGGGACGAGAATAGGATTACGCGCACTCATTTCTCAAGAATCATTCATAAGGTGGTGCATAGTATAATCGCGCCTTGAATTTTTTATCGCGGACATATCCATGTTTCGAGTTTCTGTTGGCTCTGCTGCGTTGTCTGCTTTTCGTCTGGAAAAACTGCGTGCCGCGCTGAACGAAGTTGTTCCCAATATCCTTCTTGCCGATACCCGCCACTGCTATTTTATTGCGCTGCACGGCGACGTAACTTCGGCTTCCGGCCATCCGCCCACGCCTCCATTGCAGGTGGCTCATGGCGCGGGGCTGAGCAAATCGCAGGTCAAAATACTGGATCAAGTGCTCGGTCTGGACAAGGAAGTGGGGGAGCCAGCACAAGCCGATGCCATGCAGCGCATTCTGGTGGTACCGCGTCTCGGTACAATTTCACCGTGGTCCACCAAAGCCACCGACATCGCGCAGCATTGCGGCTTAGGGGGCGTGCAGCGCATCGAACGCGGTGTGGTGTATTACCTGAATAAGCAAAACGGCAAGGAGCTGAGCAAGGTTGAACAAGCAGCGTTATTGCCACTATTGCATGACCGCATGACTGAATCTGTGCTGGATTCTGTGGAAGGTGCAGCGGAAAAAATTTTTCAGCACGGCGGGCCACAATCGCTCGCCATTATTGATGTTCTAAAAGGCGGCAGCGAGGCGTTGGTGCAAGCCAACAGTGAGATGGGGCTGGCGCTTTCCGAGGATGAAATCGAATATTTAGTCGAGAATTTTCAGAAGTTGAAGCGCAATCCTACCGATGTCGAACTGATGATGTTCGCGCAGGCGAATTCTGAGCATTGTCGCCACAAGATTTTTAATGCCGACTGGGTGATCGACGGCGAAGCCCAGGATATCTCATTATTCGGCATGATACGCAACACCCACAAGGTCAGTCCGCGCGGAACCATAGTGGCGTATTCCGACAATTCTTCGGTCATCGAGGGCGCGCGTATCGAACGTTTTTATCCGCGCGTGGATGGAAACTATGCGTTCAGCGAGGAGTTGATGCATACCCTGATGAAAGTGGAAACACATAACCATCCCACCGCCATCGCGCCGTTCGCGGGTGCGGCCACAGGCGCAGGCGGTGAGATACGCGACGAAGGCGCAACCGGTAGTGGCTCCAAGCCCAAAGCCGGGCTAACGGGCTTTTCAGTTTCTAATTTGAATATTCCAGGGTTTGAACAGCCGTGGGAAATCTACGGCAGCCCCCTCCCTGCCCTCCCCCGTGGGGAGAGGGTTCAGCTCCCTCTCCCCACGGGGGAGGGTTGGGGAGGGGGTGAGCGTTACGGCAAACCCGCCCGTATCGTCACCCCCTTGCAAATCATGCTGGACGGGCCTATCGGCGGGGCGGCCTTCAACAACGAATTTGGTCGTCCGAATCTGGCCGGATATTTCCGTACCTTCGAAGAGAGCGTCAGCGGCGAGATGCGTGGCTATCACAAGCCAATTATGTTGGCGGGCGGTGTCGGCAACATCGCCGCAATACACACGCACAAGCATCGGCTGCCAGTGGATGCGCTAGTGATACATTTGGGTGGGCCCGGCATGTTGATCGGTTTGGGCGGTGGCGCGGCATCCAGCCTGGATACTGGCAGCAATGCCGAGAATTTGGATTTCGATTCAGTGCAGCGCGGCAATCCCGAGATGCAACGCCGCGCGCAGGAAGTGATAGACCGTTGCTGGCAGATGGGCGCGAATAATCCCATTTTGTCGATACACGATGTCGGCGCGGGCGGCATGTCGAATGCGCTACCAGAACTGGTGCATGGCGGCGGACGCGGGGCGCGTTTTGAATTGCGCAAGATTCCGCTGGATGAAACCGGCATGTCACCGAAACAAATCTGGTGCAACGAATCGCAAGAGCGCTATGTGCTGGCGATTCTGCCTGGCCGCCTGGCAGAATTTCGCGCGCTGTGCCAGCGTGAACGCTGTCCGTTCGCGGTAGTAGGCGTAGCGACGGCAGATGACCAGCTAACCGTGCATGACAAAGAATTCGGCGATTATCCGGTGGACATGCCGCTCTCGGTATTACTCGGCAAGCCTCCCAAAATGACGCGCAATGTGGTGCGCGAAACAGCGCGCCTGTCTTCTTTCGATACCGGCGGCATCGAGTTGCGCGAGGCGGTAGAGCGCGTGTTGCGTTTGCCTTCCGTGGCGAATAAGACTTTCCTGATTAGTATCGGCGACCGCACGGTGGGCGGTATGACCGCGCGTGATCAAATGGTCGGCCCGTGGCAAGTGCCGGTGGCTGATGTTGCGGTCACGCTAATGGGTTTCAATACGAATCGTGCCGAGGCATTTGCTATCGGCGAACGT
>JANYHX010000110.1 GCA_025362155.1 Gallionella sp.
AGGCTGGCGAGCAGCGTAAAGGTCGCCGCCATGCCCAGCAATATTGGCAAACCGGAACGCCGGAACGATTGATCGGAGCGGGCGAAAATAAATGGCAGAACCGGCAACACGCAAGGGCTGAATATGGTCAACACCCCACCCAGGTAAGACAGCAAAAAGATCAGCATGGTGGATCAGTCCCGCTTGGGTTTGGGTACAAAACGCAGCGCCACTGTGTTCATGCAATAGCGCAAGCCGGTGGGCTTGGGGCCATCGTCGAATACATGCCCCAAGTGGGCATCGCATAAAGTGCATTGCACTTCAGTGCGTGTCATGCCGAACAGGTGATCGGAAATGTCGTGCACATTCTCGGGCGCGATTGCCTGCCAGAAGCTCGGCCAGCCGGTATGCGAATCATATTTGGTTGCCGCATCGAATAGTGCATTGTCGCAACACACACAGCGATACAACCCCAGCTCATGCCTGTCATAGCCAGGCTGTGAAAACGCCTGCTCAGTCCCCTGCTGGCGCGTTACCTCATAGGCCAAGGGGGATAAGCGGGCTTTCCATTCGGCATCTTTACGCACCTTGGGCAAGGTGGCGCGACCCAGCGCTTTGCCATCATCAGAAAATTGCGTGATGGTTACTTTATCGCCACCGGACGCGCCACCAGCAAACGAACGTGTCGCTAAAGCCAGCGAGAGCCCGGACAGCGTGAATAAGAAATGTCTGCGTTGCATGTTGTTACCTCCTGCGTATTGATCTGTTCGAGAGACAAAATCTCCCGCCGTTCAATCGACCCTTAAACCAGTTATGATTCGCCTGGTTGCTGATACATTCGATCCGGGATGACATAAGGTTACATAATTCAGGTGACAGATAAAACTGATGATTTTGCAGCATTAATGCGGCTGGCCATTGAAGGGGACAGCAATGCTTACGCTACAATATTGCGCGAGACTTCACGATTCCTCAAGCCGTTCCTGGCTAAGCGCCTGAGCTTCACCAATGAGGTGGACGACCTGCTGCAGGAAATTCTGCTTTCCATCCACAAGGCACGCCATACCTACGATGGCAACCGCCCTTACAAACCGTGGGCCTACGCGATTGCCAAGTTTCGCCTGCACGATTATTTGCGTGACCATTATGCCGACCAGTTGCGACATGCCATGGATTTATCCGAGGTAGAAAATAATTTACCTGAATATGTAACCGAAACTACCATGAGCTACGAATCCATTAGCGGGGAAGTGGATAAACTCCCCGAGAAGCAAGCGACCATCCTGCGGCTGATGCATCAGGATGGATACACCGCTAAAGAGATCGCCGAGAAGATCGGCATGAATGAATCGGCAGTAAAAGTCGCGGCGCATCGCGCCTACAAAGTATTGCGCAAAAAATTGGAAAACGGAAAACCGGAACGATAATGCGAAACATTGACGAACTGATCACGAAACTCGCGCAGGATACGGCAACGGTGAAGCGCGCCCCGCACCCTTTCATGCTGAGCATCGAATGGATGACGGTGGCTGTGCTTTATTTGGCCATAGCGTTGATGATTTCCGATGTTCGCCATGATTTGTTGGTCGCGCTGCATAATTTTTGGTTTGCCACCGAGATTGCGGCTTTGGGGGGCATCTTCATTTCCACCTCCTTAAGCGCTGCGTTGCTGTCGTATCCGGATTTGCACCAGATGCGCCGAATCGTATTTGCGCCCATGGTGACGTTTGCGCTATTTGTTGTAGTGATGTTGCTAGCCTGGCAAGCGGATAATCCGCCCGCTCCGCTACCTGTCCACAGTTTTGCATGTACCCTAAGCATCACTCTGGTTTCCCTGTTACCGGCTGCGTGGATGTTTCATGTGATGCGGAAATTTGCCAGCACCCATACCCACTGGGCTGGCGGTATTGCGTTTCTTTTCTCTTTCAGTATCGGCGCATTGTGGCTCAGACTATATGAGCAAAATGATTCCATCACGCATGTACTCGAATGGCACTATTTGCCGATGATCGCTTTCGGCATTATCGGCATGTGGATGGGGAAGGTGGTATTGAAGTGGTGAGATATTTTAAACCACCGTTGCAATAAATCGAAGTTGAGTAATGTGGTTAGCCCACGTAAAATCACCGCGCGCGGGTGTAGTTCAATGGTAGAACGGCAGCTTCCCAAGCTGCATACGAGGGTTCGATCCCCTTCACCCGCTCCATTCCGGAATAGTCGCTCAAGAAATTGCGGTGGGATACATAGGAAATCCACTGAAGCATTAGTTCGAATGAACAGTCTGTTGTAACCCTGCTTCAAAATCTTCGATTGTGCTCGGCCAGCCAAAGAGTGAGCCCTGATAGTTATTGCAGCCACTTTCCATCAGAAACTGTCTTTGCTCTTCTGTCTCCACCCCTTCGGCCAAAACGCTCAAGTTCAGACTTTGTGCCATCGCAATAATGGTGCGCACTATGGCTTTGTCGCTGCTGTCAGTGTCAATGTCGCGTATGAATGATTGATCTATCTTGAGTTGGCCGAGTGGCAGCAGTTTGAGATATTGCAGGGATGAGTAGCCGGTACCAAAATCATCCAGTGATAGCTGGACACCGATTTTTATCAATGCGTTCATCGCGGCAACAGTGTCCTCAATGTTGTCCAGCATCACACTTTCAGTGAGTTCGAGCTTGAGCTGCGCCGGGTTGATATCATGGGATTGCAGCGCAGCGAGTACTTGAGCCACGAAATCAACCTGGTGGAATTGCTTGGCACTGATATTGACCGCCAGAATGAGGTTGCGGGTGTATGTCTGTTGTTGCCATGCCTTGATCTGTGCACAGGCAGCATCCAGCACCCATTTTCCGATGGAGAGTATCAGCCCGCTTTCTTCTGCCAGCGCAATAAATTGAGCAGGCGAGACTAAGCCATGCTCTGGAGACATCCAGCGAATCAATGCTTCTGCCCCCACTGGGCGATTGGAGTGATCCACCTGGATTTGGTAATGCAACTGGAATTGCTGCATCTCCAGTGCTTTGCATAATTGGCTTTCCAATAAAGCCCGGGCAGTGATATTT
>JANYHX010000174.1 GCA_025362155.1 Gallionella sp.
AGTACTGCCGCTGTCGGCGTAACGTTGGAGGATTTCCGGCTTGGGATGGCCGAAGCGGTTGCGATAGCCCACCGTAAACACCGCGTAATGTGGTTTTATAGCGGCAATGAATGTATCCGTGGAGGAGGTCTTGCTGCCATGATGCGGCACGACCAACAAGGTTGCAGGCAGTTTGTTTGCATGCTCCTTGAGCAACTGCTGTTCGGATTCCTTTTCAATATCTGCAGTCAATAAAATGTGTTGATCGCCGATACTGATACGTAATACGCAGCCGCGATTGTTGTCGCGAATTTTTGGAAGGGTATAGCTAGCTGCACCGGGATGCAGAATCTCGAAATTGACGCCGTCCCATTGCCATGATTGGCCGTCTTTACAGCGGCGTTTGCTAGTCATCTGTTGCAAAAGCGGGTGCGCCGCAGGTAATGAGGAGGAGAGCCATTCTATGGGCATGGCTTGCATTACCGAAGCTGCCCCGCCAGTGTGATCGGTGTCATCATGCGTTAGTATCAGGCCGTCCAGATTACCAATGCCTGTCGCGCGCAATGAGGGAACCAGAATACGATTGCCGCTATCAGCACCGTCACTGAAATCTGGGCCGGTATCATAGAGTAAGGCGTGATGCTGGGTTTGCACAGAAACGGCCAAGCCTTGTCCGACATCAAAAATAATCAGGCGCAGCGAGCCTTGCATTGGCGGTTCCGGGGTATTCAAAAACATCGGTAACAACAATAAAACCCCCAGCCAGCGCGCCGGAAAACCGCGCGGCAGCAGGATGACCACTACACCTAACATGCCAGCCACGATGCTCCACGCAGGCGGCGCGTGTTGCGTCCACACCGCGAGTGGCAGACTATTCAGCCATTCCAGTAATGCCATCGTTCCGCTCATCATGCTGTGCGCCAACCACAGCGGCAAATCCCCATTGTTGAGATACGGGGGCAATATTGCGCCGAGCAGGGCAAGCGGCACGACGACCAGGCTAACCAGCGGAATCGCGACCGCATTGGCGATGGGCGAGACCAGCGAGACCTGTTGGAACAGACCCAGCAGTAGCGGGATCAGCCCGATGGTCATTGCCCATTGCACCTTGCCGTATTCCATGAGCACCCGCAGGGAGTACGCCGATGGGTACCCGACGGCTTCGCCGTCACCCTCTCGCTGCCAGTGCAAAGGTTGCAAGCGATACGCGGTGACGTACAGAATCAACGCCACCGCGCCAAACGATAACCAGAAGCCGGGCGACATGACCGCCCATGGGTCAGGTATCAACACGCCGAGCAATGCGATACTGAGTATCTGCCCCAGCGAAAAATTGCGGTTCAGCCACAGTGCAGCGGCGACCGCGGCGACCATGTACACCGTGCGTTGCGCCGGTACGGCAAACCCGGACAGTAACGCGTAGGCGAGTGCAACCAGAAGTGCGACCAGCGCAGCCGCTTTGCGGGCGGGCAGCAATAACGTTAGCCGCTCGCTGCGCCGCCACAGCCAGTAGGTGAGGGCAAAGCCCATACTGGCGAGCATGGTGATGTGCAGACCGGAGATGCTCATCAGGTGATTCACGCCGGTGCGCGTGAATACCTGCCACTGCGCGGGCGGGATACTGCTCTGGTCGCCAATGGCCAGCGCACTCAAAACGCCGACATAAGCTGCATTTCCCAGCGTGGCATTGAACTTGGCGTGCACGGCCTCACGCCATGTTTCGATGCGATAAGTGTAGCCATCGGCCAATGCTGCCAGGCGTACATTATTTCCTTTGGAATATACATAGCCGACTGCACGAATGTTGTTTTCCAGCGCCCACACTTCAAAATCGAAGCCGTTGGGATTGCTGCTGCCATGGGGTTGTTTAAGCCGCACCGTAAGTTGCCAGCGTCCCCCGGCATGCAGCCCCAGCGGAATGGTTTGCGGGTCATCATAGGTACTCAGGTAAATATGCCGGGGCACGCTGGCTTGCCGCGTAATTACTTTTTCCACATCGAAAATGAAACGCTGGCCGTGTTCGTGATTGCGCGGCAACTCCGCGACCACGCCTATCACTTCGATGTTGCGCCCTTGCCATTCATCCGGCAGCGTAACGGCGAGGCGCTGCTCAGCTTGCCATGCGGCGTGATAAAACCCCGCTCCGCAGGCAAAGGCAGCGATCAATACGGTACGCACAATGCGCAGGACGGGCAGTCTGATTGAGACTAACAAAAGGAGTGGGAAGCCCAACAGTAGCCACGCCCAAACAAAGTCCGGCAGCACAGTCTGCTGTTGCAGCAGCCATACGCCTGCAATAAATGAAAGAGTAAAAAGAACCATGCGCGTAGATTAACGCAGCGGGATAGAATAAAGCTATGCGCAAATTATTTCGTCGATTTCTACCCAGCCTGGAGACAGTGAAAAACAACCGTTGGCTAAAACCATTCGGTCACTGGCTGAAACAGCCTAATCTGTGGCATTTGCATCGTCGTTCGGTGGCTGGTGGAGTCGCTGTGGGATTATTCTGCGGCCTGATTCCCGGCCCGTTGCAAATGATAGGATCCACATCGCTAGCGGTATTGTTTCGTGTCAATCTGCCCGTGGCGCTGCTCGTCACGCTCTACACTAACCCCTTTACCATTGTGCCGCTCTATGCGCTGGCTTACGAAATGGGAGCTTGGGTGAGCGGCGCGCATAGCGGCGTACCGATGGTGCACATGTCATTTCCCGATTTACATTGGAATAGCTGGCTGCGCGAATTATGGGACTGGATGAGAAAGCTCGGCAAACCGCTTCTGATCGGTTTGCCCTTGCTGGCCACGAGCCTCGCGATTATTGGATATTTTGCAGTGCGGATGACGTGGCGGGTGGCAGTGATATTGAAGTGGCGCGCCAGGCAGAAATCCAAATCGTAACCAGGCGTAACAGTGTGTTTGCCTGCTCACTCCTCGACTCGTAGAATCAGATCCCGGACTTTATAACTGTTTTTAAAGGATACCTTGCCATGAAATCAGCGCCAAGTTATGCCGTTGTCCGGCGTCAATCCTACCTATCTTGGGTGAGCTTATTGATTTTGATATGTGTCGCCCTGCTCTTGTCGGGCTGCAAGAGTTATGGACCTATCGGTGCGCCAGATTTTGATCCTACCTATAAACGCACACTGGAAAAAAATGAGCAGCTGTTGTTTTCATCCTGGACTGAACTGGTGGATGGCACTTATATGGAAGGGGAACAGGAAGCCCGTAAATCCTATGACGGCGTGATGTTGCTCACCAATGAACGCATCATGTTTGGACAATGGAATGTAAAGCAGCAACGCTATGAAGCAGCGGTATGGACAGATTATGCCAACATTGCGCAAACCAAAATGCATAACAACATCCTGATGCAGTACATCGCCATTGTTACGACAGATGGCACCAAGTTTACCTTTATGCTGGACCCGAAAAGCGTGGAAGCTGCCAATGCCATTTTGCTGGAGAAAATTAACAAGACTCATGAAAACCCGATGCCACCGAATTAAAGTATTGAGCACCCCTCCGCGTTTAAACTGCCTGCAGCACCCCATCCACCAACCGCAGACTGCGTTGCATACGCCCGGCCAGCTCCATGTCGTGAGTGACGACGATGAAGCTGGTGTGGAGCTTCTCGTTGAGCTGTTGCATCAGGTCAAATAGCGCTTGCGCGCTGCTGCGGTCGAGGTTGCCGGTAGGCTCATCGGCCAGCACGCAGGCGGGTTGTGTCACCAGTGCGCGCGCCACCGCTGTGCGCTGGCGCTCGCCGCCGGAAAGCTCTGACGGATGATGGTGCAGGCGTTGCGCAAGTCCCACTTGTTCCAGCATCGCGGCAGCGATGGGCGCGGCATCCGCACGTTTCATCCCGCGTATCCAGAGCGGCATGGCGACATTTTCCAACGCGGTGAATTCCGGCAGCAGATGATGAAATTGATATACAAAGCCAAGCGAGCGGTTGCGCAGCTCGCCGCGCTGAACCTCGTCCATGGTCTGGACTTCTTGCCCGAGTATTTTTACGCTACCGCCGCTGGCATTATCCAAGCCGCCGAGCAGATGCAACAGCGTGCTCTTGCCGGAACCCGATGCGCCGACAATAGCGATGCGTTCAGCGCGCTGCACATCGAGGTTGACGCCTTTAAGCACAGGCACATCCAGCTTGCCGAGTATGAACGTCTTGCGCAAATCGCGGCAGGTAATTACTGCTTCTTCTGTCCTTTGTCCTCTGTCTGCGGAAGGGTCGCTGCGGAGCAGCGGGGCACCCACCGGCGTGCCCCTTGCGGGTGCCTCTGTCTTCTGGTCACTCATAGCGCAGCGCCTCCGCCGGTTGCGTTTGCGACGCCCGGTAGCTGGGATACAGCGTGGCTAGCAGGCTGATCAAAAAGGCTATGCCAGTGACCATGAACACCTCGTGGTAGTGCAAATCAGAAGGCAGTTCGCTGATGTAATAAACGTCCTTGGCGAGGAATTGCACCCCAAACAGATGCTCGATAAATGGCACGACCACATTCAGGTTGAGCGCCAGCAGCACGCCGCCTATGCTGCCCAGCAGCGTGCCGATCAAGCCGATTACTACACCCTGCACGATAAAGATTTTCATGATGCTGCGCGGCGATGCGCCCAGCGTGCGCAGGATCGCGATGTCGGCCTGCTTGTCGGTGACAGCCATCACCAGTGTGGAGACAATATTGAACGCGGCCACCGCAACAATCAGCGACAGGATGATGAACATCATCTTCTTTTCCATCTGCACAGCGCGGAAATAGTTGCTATTCTGGTGCGTCCAGTCGTTGGCAAATAACTCGGGCGGCAACTGGAGTTGCAGATCGTGCGCCACGCGCGGAGCTTCATCAACGTCGCGCAGTTTGGCACTGATGCCGGTTACTGCGTCACCGAGCAGAAATAACTTTTGCGCGTCGTTGATATTAATCAGCGCCAGATTATTGTCATAAGGCGCCATGCCGATTTCGAAAATGCCGACGACGCGAAATTGCTTGAGGCGCGGGATCATTCCGGCAGGTGTGATCTGCCCTTGTGGAGCGATCAGCATGATTTTTTCATTGAGCCGCACCCCGAGCGCACGCGCCAGATCAGTACCCAGCACAATGCCGAATTCGCCGCTGCGCAAATCTTCCAGGGAGCCGGCCTTGATCTTGTTGGCGAGTTCGGTGATGGCAGTTTCGCGCGCCGGATCAATGCCGCGCACCATTACACCTTGCACACTTTGCCCGAACGACAACATGCCTTGGCCGGCCACATAAGGCGCGGCGGCAGAGATTTGCGGATTTTGCACAACCTTGTCCAGAACAGATTGCCAGTCATCCATACGACCGCCATCCGCGACCACCTCCAGATGCGGCGTCGCGCCCAGCATACGCGCGCGGATTTCCTTCTGGAAACCATTCATCACCGACAGCACGACGATCAACGCCATCACGCCCAATGCCATGCCCAGCATTGAAATCAGCGAGATGAAAGAAATAAAGTGATTACGCCGCTTGGCACGGGTGTAGCGCAGGCCGATAAAAAGTTCGTAGGGTTGCAAGGTTAGTCTCTAGCCGGCCAAATGGCGGGATCTCTGCTGCCATGAAATACCGCCAAGACAACGATGCGATGTTCCTCTTTGCGAAAATAAACGCTGTACGGAAAACGATTGGCGACGACCCGCCGTATGTCCTCGCGAACAATGGCATACAGGAGTGGATGTTCAGATGCCAGTGATACACAACGTTCAATCTCAGCCATGAACTCAAGAGCAAGGCCAAGTCGCTTGCTTTCGTACCATGCACCTGCTTCGATGAACTCTGCACTGGCCGCGCGATGAAAAGTGATGGGTAGGCTCATTGCCTAATTTTGGTTATGGCGGCTGCCTTTACTTCACTCCATGGAACGATATCGTTTGGATTCGCCAGATGATCTGCGAGGCGGCGGTCAAGCTCCGTTTTTTGTGCTTCCGTCAATGGTGGTGCGGCACCGCGACTAACGATGCCGTCCCAGATGGCTTCAACCAGCTCGATCTGTTCGTCAATGTCGAGCACACGTGCTTGCTGTAAGAGTTGTGTGTTCATGATCTGGTTTCCATTCAAATCTAATGCAGCAATTCTAGCGCGGTTACCACTTCATGTCTAACGTAAAACCCCCCGCTTGCGCAAACAGGCCAAGCCGCGCCCGGACGTTTCAATCCTCGCCCGCGCCGAAGCGCGGGCGCTACCTACATTGAGCGTTTCCTTGATCTCATGTATTTT
>JANYHX010000184.1 GCA_025362155.1 Gallionella sp.
GGCGAAAGCCAATGCGCATGTCATTAACCTGGTACTGACCGACCAGAACATGCCCAATATGGATGGTTTGACCTTGATTAAAACTTTGCGCAGTTTGCCGGAATTTTCGGCTACGCCGATTCTGATGTTGACTACAGAATCCAGCGATGCGATGAAAATGCAAGGCAAGGCTGCGGGTGCTACCGGGTGGCTGGTCAAGCCGTTTGATCCGCATAAATTACTGGAAGTCGTCAAAAAGGTGATTGGTTAGCGGGGCTAAATAATTAAGGAATTGAACGCATACCCAGCCCGAATTTCCCCACACCGTAACTCTAGGGAAAAAGCCAATGTCCATAGACATGAGCCAGTTTTATCAGGTGTTCTTTGATGAAGCCGCAGAACATCTCGCGAGCATGGAAGCCCTGTTGCTTGCACTTGATCTTGATGCGCCGGACGCCGACCAGTTAAATGCCGTTTTTCGCGCCGCGCATTCCATCAAGGGGGGCAGCGGCACATTCGGTTTTACTGACATGGCAGCGGTGACCCACATTTTGGAAACCCTGCTGGATCGCGTTCGCAAAAATGAAATAACCCTTACGCACGAGATGGTGGACGCCTTCCTGCAAGCGGGCGATGCGTTGCGTGGCTTGCTGATAGCCCATCAAAATGGCAGTCTTGCCGATGAAGCGGTCTCAATAGCTATCTGCGCCAAGCTGGAAAAACTGACAGCGGAAGGGTCGCCACAAGCCCCCGTAAAGGGGACGCCGACAGTGCTGACTGCAGAGGACTCAATGCAAAGCACTTCAAGCGCGGCTGCCGAGTCGGGCAGTAATCCCAGTGCGGATGAGGATCAAAGTTATGGCTTTTTCGCTGAAACGGATGGTATTAAATCTGAAGCTGAAAAGGTGCAGGGCTATGGTTTTTTCGACGAACCTGCAGTAATTCGATCAGGAGTAGAAAATGCACAGGGCTATGGTTTTTTCGAAGAGCCTGAGGTCATCAAATCAGGGGTCGAAAATGCCCAGGGCTATGGTTTTTTCACCGAAATGGAAAGCCGGCCTTATATGCCGCCACCTGCCATATCGGCTCGGCAGGATGATGTTCCCGGACGGCGGGCTACTGACCGTGCTGCTGCAACCGTAGGCGAAAATTCCATCCGCGTCGGCGTGGGGAAAGTCGACAATCTGGTGAATCTGGTCGGCGAGCTGGTCATCACCCAGGCCATGCTCACAGAAACCGTATCCAAGCTGGACCCGGTAATTTACGAGCGTCTGCTGAGTGGAATGGCGCAGCTCGATCGCAACACCCGCGATCTGCAAGAGTCTGTCATGTCGGTGCGCATGATGCCGATTAGCTTGGTGTTCAGCCGCTTCCAGCGCGTGGTACGTGACAATGCGGCCAAGCTCAACAAGAAAGTGCAACTCAAAATAATCGGTGAAAATACCGAGCTGGATAAAGGGTTGATAGAAAAAATCAGCGACCCCATCACCCATCTGGTTCGTAACAGCCTGGATCATGGCATTGAATTACCGGCTGATCGTATCGCTCAAGGCAAAGACCCGCAAGGCACCATTACCTTGCGCGCCGCACATCAGGGCGGCAGTATTATTCTTGAAGTGTCCGACGATGGTGCCGGACTGAATCGGGAACGGATACTTGCAAAAGCCAGAGAAAGAGGCATGCCCGTCGGCGAAAGTATGAGCGACGCGGAGGTCTGGCAAATAATTTTTTCGCCGGGGTTTTCAACCGCTGCCGTGGTTACGGATGTTTCCGGGCGCGGGGTTGGCATGGACATCGTCAAGAAAAATATTGAGAGCATCAGCGGTCGTATCGACATCAATTCTGTTCTGGGGCAAGGCAGTACCATGACCATACGCTTGCCACTTACCTTGGCGATACTGGATGGATTGTCCATTGCCGTAGGAGACCAGATATTTATTGTGCCGCTAGGGTTTATCAGCGAATCTTTGCAGCCCGAGCCCGGCGAAATCAAGGAAATCAGCGGGCAAGGAGAGGTGGTGCATGTACGTGGCGAATATTTGCCCTTAATCGCGCTGCATAAACTATTTAATATCCAGCCCAGAATTATCAATCCGGCGGAAGGAATATTGGTGCTACTGGAAGCGGAAGGTAAAAAAATTGCATTGTTTGTGGATGAGCTGGTGGGACAACATCAAGTTGTGATCAAGAGTCTGGAAACCAACTATCGCAAAGTCCCAGGTGTGTCTGGAGCGACAATTATGGGAGATGGGCGCGTAGCCATGATTATTGATGTGGGCGCGTTGGTTAAGTGGGCGGTGATAGGTGGTCAATAGGAGGCAGAAAATCGAAGTTTGTGAATATCAAATTGGTAACGCCTGCCAATCGCATTTACGACTATCATGCTATTAACACTGGTGCGATTGTTCGTACCAAGCGATCGGCGATCTTTTTCCAGAGGAGAAATGGCCCTCAAATTTAAACTCGGAATCAGTGAGAATAAAGGTGAATTTTTAGAATTCAAATTTAAGTATGTGTATGGGAGAGCATCATGAAATTCAGCTTTACTATTCAGCGCAAACTGATCACGTTTAGCTTAATTGCTTTGATTTTTACTTCCGTAGTGGGTGCCGTTGGCTATGGTGCCGCCAGAAATCTGGGGGATGCCAAAGACGAAATCCTTCATAATGCAATGGCTATAAAACTTCAGCTTCAGGCTGATCAGGCGCGCGGTGCGTTATATGCGGATGTTCTTACCGCTATATTGGCGGGGAGCAAAAAAGATTTGCAACAAATAGCGGACATTAAAAAAGATGCTGAAGATCACAGCAACTCCTTTTTGGAGGCAGCTAATAGCCTGGAAGCTACCGACGTTAACGATAATATCAAACAAGAGATGGCTAAAATGCGTCCATATATGGGTGTCTATCTCGAAAGCGCTACAACATTTATAGGGCTGGCTGCCACTGATATCGATGCGGCCCTGGCACGATTTCCTGAATTTAGTACAGCATTCCGAAGCCTTGGGGTTGAAATGGGATTGCTGAGCAATTTAATAGAAGATAGTTCCAATCAGACGCAGTCCCATGCTTCCACCGATTTCGCCAAGATCGTGATATTGGTCGTTACATTAAGCGCGTGGATTGTCTTATCGACGATTGGTTTTTTTGTGGGGCGCTCGATTATCGGTCCGTTAAAGCATTCCATAACAATTGCCCGGCACGTAGCCGATGGCGACCTTACTTCCCATATCGAAGTGACTTCCAAAGATGAAGCCGGACAATTACTGAATGCCCTCCGAGATATGAACACAAGTCTGGTGGGCATCGTCGGCGAAGTCCGCCACACCACCGACTCCATCAGTACCGCCGCGAAAGAAATCGCCTCCGGCAACAGCGACCTCTCACAACGCACCGAAGAACAAGCCTCCAGCCTGGAAGAAACCGCCAGCAGCATGGAAGAACTCACCTCCACCGTCAAGCAGAACGCCGAGAATGCCCGTCAAGCCAACCAACTGGCCGCCAACGCCTCCGACATCGCTGTCAAGGGCGGCGAAGTTGTCGGCGAAGTCGTCCAGACCATGGCCTCCATCAGTGCCAGCTCCAAAAAGATCGTCGACATCATCAGCGTCATCGAAGGCATCGCCTTCCAGACCAACATCCTCGCCCTCAACGCCGCTGTCGAAGCTGCCCGTGCCGGCGAACAAGGACGCGGCTTCGCGGTCGTCGCCAGCGAAGTGCGCAACCTGGCGCAACGCTCCGCTGCCGCCGCCAAGGAAATCAAATCCCTGATTGGTGACTCCGTGGACAAAGTCGAAACGGGATCCAAACAGGTAGATCAGGCCGGGGAAACCATGCAAGAGATCGTCAGCGCAGTCAAACGCGTCACCGACATCATGTCCGAAATTGCTGCTGCATCCAATGAACAAAGCGCCGGTATCGAACAAGT
>JANYHX010000191.1 GCA_025362155.1 Gallionella sp.
GAGAAAAATTACGCGGAACGCGTCTGATGAAAATTCTGCTATTCGGCAAAAATGGTCAGGTCGGCTGGGAGCTACAACGCAGTCTTGCACCGCTGGGCGAGTTGGTCGTGCTGGATTCCGATAGCCCCTACACCGCCAGCAGCGGTCTATGCGGCGACTTTACCAATCCAGACGGGCTGATCCAGACTATCAGAACCATCGCACCGGATGTAATCGTCAATGCGGCCGCACACACCGCAGTGGATAAGGCCGAGAGCGAGCCGGAGCTGGTGCACACCATCAATGCAGTTGCGCCCGGCGTGCTGGCACAGGAAGCGCAGCGCTTGAATGCATGGCTGATTCATTATTCCACTGACTATGTGTTCGACGGCAGCGGCGAAAAACCCTGGGTAGAAACTGACGCAGTCGCTCCGCTGAGTGTATATGGCGCAACCAAACTGGAAGGCGAGCAACTCATTCGGCAATCCGGTTGCCGCCATTTGCTGTTTCGTACCAGCTGGGTGTACGGCGCGCGCGGCGGTAATTTTGCCAAGACCATGTTGAAATTGGCTCGTGAACGCGACAGCCTGAGCGTGATCAATGACCAGATCGGAGCGCCTACCGGCGCGGATTTATTGGCCGACATTACCGCCCTGACGTTGCGCACTGCCCTGCAACGCCGGGAGCTTTCCGGCCTGTATCACGTGGTTGCCGCAGGAGAAACTTCCTGGCATGGCTATGCCCGCTTCGTTCTCGATTTTGCCCAGCGTGCTGGTGTCCCGCTCAAGGTCGCTGCGGACGATATTAAACCAGTGCCCACCAGCGCATTCCCCACCCCCGCCAAACGCCCGCACAATTCACGAATGGACACAACCAAGCTACAACACACCTTTGATTTGCACCTGCCCCTGTGGCAAACGGGCGTGGTGCGCATGTTGAGCGAAGTGTTGGCAGATAGCAAAAATTAAAGGGCACCTCTAAACCCAATCTTTCACCACCAAAACCTTCTCATATCGCCAGGTTGGATGCAACCTGGCGGCTACGCCGCTAGAACTGAAAATCGCGTTCGCCGTAAACGGTATCTTTCAGAATAATTTAATTGCGGATGATTTTATCATCACCCCACATGCGGATGGTCGAAGGTTTTTTGCGCTTGCCCACCTGCCCCGGCAACACCCACACCTTGCGCCCGAACAAACGCTGGCATTGTGCATAGGTTTTGGCGGGGCGCTGGCCGCTGCGATTAGCGCTGGTGGACACCAGTGCACTGTTCACGCTACGGCAAAGTTGTGCTGCTTGTTTATGCGCGGTCAATCGTACTGCCAGCGTGTCATGACTACCGCGCAACCAGCGCGGGGTGGCAGCACGGACAGGCATTAGATAAGTGATCGCCTGCGCGCCAACATTCTGGAGTTGCTGCTGTTGGTCTGGCGTGAGCGGTTGCAGATAGCGTGCTACTTGCCGGTAATTTGCCGCAATCAGGATCAGCCCTTTGTGCTGCGGACGTTGCTTGAGTTTGAGCAGCCGTTGCACCGCGCTGCGATTGTCAGGATCGCAGCCGAGGCCGTAGCAGGATTCGGTAGGATAAGCGATCAGGCCGCCGCGCTTGAGGTAAGCGGCAACGCGGCGATACGATGCGCTGTGCCGGAACAATTACTTCCTGTTTGAGAGGGCACGAAACCCAATATCGCGCCGCATCTGGCAGCCATCAAAGCGAATGCCATCGGCGATTTCATAGGCGCGCCTTTGTGCCATTTTCACCATGGTGCCCAGCGCGGTGACGCACAGCACCCGGCCACCATTAGTGACGATGTGATCGCCCTGTTGGGTGGTACCAGCATGGAATACATGGGCATCTTCGAGCTTTGTATGTTGCGTAGGCAGCCCGGTAATGACATCGCCCTTGCGCGGAACATCAGGATAATTTGCTGCGGCCATTACTACTCCCAGCGCAGTGCGCCTGTCCCATTCCGCTTGCACCTGATCTAATGTGCCATTGATAGCGTGCTCAACAATGACCGCAAAATCACTCTTCAGACGCAACATAATGGGCTGAGTTTCGGGGTCGCCCATGCGGCAGTTGAATTCCAGCACCTTGGCATTGCCCTGCCCGTCTATCATCAACCCCGCATAGAGAAAACCGGTAAAAGGTATTCCCTCTTTTTCCATGCCGCGCACGACTGGTTGTATAACCTCGCGTAACACGCGTCCATGCAGTTGCGGAGTGACGACCGGTGCGGGCGAATAAGCGCCCATGCCGCCGGTGTTGGGGCCAAGGTCACCATCCAGCAAGCGTTTGTGATCCTGACTGGTCGCCATTGCCAGCACATTTTTGCCGTCCACCATGACGATAAAGCTGGCCTCTTCACCCACCAGAAATTCCTCAATCACCACACGCGCACCGACTCTGCGATCATGCTCCACATAGGCATCGCCCCCCATGTTGCCGGTCAGCATCATATCGATAGCCGCAAAAGCTTCAGCTTGATTCATTGCCACCACCACGCCCTTGCCTGCCGCCAAGCCATCAGCCTTGATGACTATCGGCGTGCCGTGCTTCTCGACATAAGCGCGCGCCGCCTTGATATCGCTAAAAGTCTCAAAAAAAGCGGTGGGGATATTGTGACGCACCATAAAACGCTTGGCGAAATCCTTCGAAGATTCGAGCCGCGCCGCTGCCTTGGTCGGCCCGAAAATTTTCAGCCCCGCAGCGCGGAAAGCATCCACGATACCCGCTGCCAGCGGTGCTTCCGGGCCGACCACGGTCATATAAATGTCTTCGCGTTGCGCGAATAAAATCAACTCGGGAATGGCGGTAATGGCGACATTCTCCACTCCGTCTTCCAGCGCCGTGCCCGCATTGCCCGGTGCGACATACACCTTCTGCACCTTGGCGCCTTGTGTCAGACGCCAGGCCATAGCATGCTCACGTCCGCCGGAACCGATGAC
>JANYHX010000228.1 GCA_025362155.1 Gallionella sp.
ATTGAGGCTCGCCAGGAAAATGTCGCTACCACGCTCGGGTTCACTATTCGCGATCATTCGCTACACATTTACGGTGACTGCACTAAAAAGGATTGTCCCCATAAACCCTGAACGGCGTCCAAAAATTCTCGCCTGGACGCATTGACAGTAATTCATAAAACGCGGAAACTGCGTACCATAACTAGTGACTTGACGAGTGTTGTTTGCTCGTTTAGTCGAATGGCTAGTAGTTTCATCAGTGCCGATTTGACATCAGCTTGCGGGGCACTTTAAACATTCCAGCTAAAGCGAGGCAACCCGCTCCGTTTTAGCCGAGCGGGTTTTTATTTTAGGCGACAACTTGAGTACATCAGCACATAGCATAGGCATCGTCAGCGCACAACGTGCCTTGTTCGACACCCCGCTGGTTTTTCGCAGCGGTGCCGTGCTGCCCCGTTATGAGTTGGTATATGAAACCTATGGCAAGCTGAATGCCGACAAATCCAACGCAATCCTGATTTGTCACGCGCTATCCGGTCATCATCATGTGGCTGGTTATTATGCCGACGACACTAAGAACATAGGCTGGTGGGACACGATGATAGGTCCCGGTAAGCCCATTGATACGGATAAGTTTTTTGTTATCGGGTTGAACAATCTGGGCGGTTGTCATGGCTCGACCGGGCCCTCCACGATCAATCCTGCAACGGGTCATGCGTATGGTGCAAGCTTTCCGCTCGTTACGGTAGAAGACTGGGTGGAATCGCAAGCGCGTCTTGCCGATTTGCTCGGCATTCAGCAATTTGCGGCGGTGATAGGCGGTAGCCTGGGGGGTATGCAAGCCTTGCAATGGTCCTTGGCCTATCCGGATCGGGTACGGCACGTTTTTGCAATTGCCGCAGCGCCGCGACTTACCGCACAGAATATTGCGTTTAATGATGTCGCGCGCAGTGCCATCCTGACTGACCCGGATTTTCATGGCGGAAATTTTTACCAGCATAAAGTAGTGCCGACTCGCGGGCTAAGACTGGCGCGGATGTTGGGTCATATCACTTATCTTTCCGATGATGCGATGGCGGATAAATTCGGGCGGGGATTACGTTCCGGCCAATTCAAATATAATTATGACATTGAGTTCGAAATCGAATCCTATCTGCGTTATCAGGGCGACAAGTTCGCTATCTATTTCGATGCCAATACCTATTTGTTGATGACCAAAGCCCTGGATTATTTTGATCCGGCACATGATTTCGGCGGCGACTTGAACAAGGCGTTTTCTCGCGCCAGGGCGGATTTTTTAGTGATTTCATTTTCCACGGATTGGCGTTTTTCTCCGCAACGCTCGCGCGAAATTGTGCGTCCTTTATTGCACAACCGACGGAATGTCGGCTACGCCGAAATCACCTCGGCACATGGCCACGACTCTTTCCTGATGCAGGATACGTACTATTTTGACGTAGTGCGCGCTTACCTTGATAAGGTTGCCAAGGAGTGTGGCGAATGATTTCGGCAAATACCACATTTATTCAGAAACGCCCCGACTTTGCCGCGATTGCTGCATGGGTGCCCAAAGGCGCAACGGTGCTTGATCTTGGCTGCGGTAACGGCAGCTTGCTGCGCTATCTTACGGAAACGCGCGCGGTTAAAGGATATGGGGTAGAAATCAACGATCTCGACATCGTGGCATGCATCAACAACGGTGTGAATGTAATACAAAATGATCTGGATTCCGGCCTATCAGACTTTGAGAGTAATTCGTTCGATTACGTGTTGCTGTCACAAACGTTACAGGCCACGCGACATACTGAAGCTTTGATACAGGAAATGCTGCGTGTCGGACGTGAGGGGATCGTCAGCTTCCCCAACTTTGGCTACTGGAAGAATCGTGTCAACGTGCTGTTCGGCAACATGCCGGTTTCCCGAGAGCTCCCTTATCAATGGTACGACACGCCAAACGTGCATTTGTGTACCTTGCATGATTTCGAGGCATTCTGCGGTAATCATCGCGTGGAAATCCTCGAACGCCGTGTGATGACGGGCGAAAGCGAAATGAAGATATCGCCGAATTTGCTCGGCAGCACAGCGGTGTATCGGTTCCAGCGGGCTTTATGACCATCTGGCAACAACTCTTCACCCGCCGCATGCTCATTTGCGTGTTCACTGGCTTCACTTCTGGGCTGCCGCTATATTTGCTGCTGAATCTGGTCCCTGCATGGTTGCGCACTGAGCACATTGATCTAAAAATTATCGGCGCATTCGCGTTGATTCAATTTCCCTACACCTGGAAATTTCTCTGGTCGCCGCTGCTGGACCGCTATGCCGTGCCCGCCTTGGGCAGACGGCGTGGCTGGATGTTGCTTACACAAATCGCATTGCTTGCGGTTATCGCGTCGTTGGGTGGATTTTCACCGCAAAATGATTTGGGCACTATTGTGCTGCTTGCTACGCTCTTGGCCTTCCTGAGCGCTACACAGGACATCGTGCTGGATGCTTATCGCCGTGAACTCCTGTTAGAGAATGAGTTGGGTTTGGGCAACGCAGTGCATGTCAACGCCTATCGTATTGCCGGGTTAATACCAGGCTCATTGTCGCTAATCCTCGCCGATTATCTGCCATGGAATACCGTGTTTATCATCACCGCTATGTTTATGCTGCCCGGCATGATAATGACACTGCTGGTCGATGAACCGGTTGCTATCAGCGTGCCAAAAAATTTGCGCGATGCCGTGATCAAACCGTTTCAGGAATTTATCACCCGCAGAGGTTGGCAAAGCGCATTGCTGATACTG
>JANYHX010000256.1 GCA_025362155.1 Gallionella sp.
TTCCAAAACATCGCGCGATACTTCTCGACATGGGGTGTGTTGTTGCAGCCAGGCAATTAAAGCGGGACTTTCCGGCCAGTCAGCACGGCTTACATAGAGCACCGGCACACCACAACTTGCGGCTTCGACGAAGCTGCCATAACCCGGCTTGCAGATCAGCACATCGCTGCTGGCAAGCAGGTCGCTGAAATTCATCTGCAATGTTTCCAGGATGACGGCATCGGGATGTTTAACCTGCCAGCTTTCTTGTACCACCCAACGCACCCCTGCCATGCGTGGCCAGCGCTCGATAGGCAAGCGGCTGGCAATGCCGCCCAAGCTGACCAGCACCAGCTTTTCGCCAGCGGAAAGTTGCAGACACTGGTTAAGTTCTGCGCGCCGATTTGTGCCTACTGTGGCAATCGGTGCAACAGGAATCAGGTTATTGAGATCGCTCATCGCCATGCCCGGGGTGGCGCGCAGAAAAACATCGGCGTTGGCGTAACAACTTTGTATCTGGGCCGCGATAGTGTCGTCGCCAAAATAATGGCGATAAATGTCTGCCCAGTTCAGCGAACACAACGCGGCATTCGGGATGCCTGCACGCTGTGCCCCCGCCAGCGGCAGATAACCGACATTGGAAAATACAAGGTCTGCCTTGAGATCGCACAACAGGCGTGCCTCTTCGACAATCCGCGCTTCCCAGTTCGCATGAAAGGCGCGATAAGCCGCGCGGCTTTCCTCGAGGCGCACGTCCAGCGCCGAAGACATCAACATGCCGATGTCGCCCTCGCTGGATACATGCGTGAATGGCGCATAAATGCGCGCGCGCAGGTGCGCAAGCGGCGCAACGGAGCGCACTGTGAGGCGTAGTGCCGGTATGCGTTCGTGCAGCAAATTTAAAATCGGCGCGGTCTGCGCGACATGTCCGAAACCATGGCCGGAAATGGAAACAACCAGGTGGCGAGAAGTCATGAGGCCTGTGTTTCCTTGGCATTCCGCCGCCTCTTGCCGAAGACCATAATCAATACGCGTTGCTGCATTTCACCCCTCCGTCAGAGAAACGGACATTATCACTAAAAATACATACCCCCGCGCTAAACTGTAGCTGTCTCAATTCCGTTCCAGCTCAAGCGTTCAATTCAAGAGTACCAGTCTATCGCGCACTGCTTACTGGTAAAATGAGTATCCAAAATTTGTAGTAAACCGATGCGTTTGCCGTAATAACCGTTGCGAGGAACTGTATGTCCGGCCTTACCGATCAGCAAGCGTACGAACACATCATTAAACTGCTCACTGCCATGAGCAAGGCGGGGGGCGGGCTCTGACCTGTTCATTGCCAATGATTTCCCGCCCAGCATGAAATCGCACGGCGAGATGCAGCCTATGACCACGCAAAAGCTCACTGGCGAAATCACCCGCCAGGCTGGCCCATTCGTTGATGAATGAAGCTCAGCGCGCAGAGTTTGCCAAGGAAATGGAATGCAATTTCGCCATTGCCGTTCCCGGTGTGTCGCGCTTCCGCGTGAATGTGTTTGTTCAACAGCAATGTGTCGGCATGGTCATCCGCACCATCGCTGCCGAAATCCCCAACTTTGAAAAGCTCGACCTGCCGCCAATTCTCAAAGATGTCATCATGAACAAACGCGGGTTGGTGCTGGTCGTCGGTGGTACCGGTTCAGGTAAATCCACTTCGTTGGCCGCGATGATCGACCATCGTAACCGCACGTCCAAAGGGCACATCATTACCGTCGAGGACCCGGTGGAATACGTGCATCAATCGCAGAAATCGCTAATCACCCACCGCGAAGTAGGCGTAGATACACACAGCTGGCATCACGCTCTGAAGAACACCCTGCGCCAGGCGCCGGACGTGATTTTAATTGGCGAAATACGCGACGCAGAAACGATGGAGCACGCCATCGCCTTTGCCGAGACCGGCCACCTGTGCCTGGGTACGCTGCATGCCAACAGTACCAACCAGACCTTGGATCGCATCATCAATTTTTTCCCGGAAGAGCGCCGCAACCAATTACTCATGGACCTTTCCGCCAATCTGCGTGCGCTCGTTTCGCAGCGGCTAGTGCGCACTCAGGATGGCAAAGGGCGCAGAGCCGCCATCGAGATTCTGATCAATACTCCAACCATTGCCGACCGCATTTTCAAAGGCGAATTTAATGAGATCAAAAGCATCATGGAAAAGTCGCGCGAGCTCGGCATGCGCACGTTCGACTGGTCGTTGTTCCAGCTGTATAACGAAGGACACATCTCCTATGAAGAAGCGATACGCAATGCCGATTCGGCGAACGAGCTTCGGCTGAATATCAAGCTCAAGAGCCAGCGCGGCGAGCCTGCTTCTGCCGCGGGTGCAGGGCAGGATCTTTCCTTGCATGATTACAAGAGTCCCCAGGAATTGGAAGAAGAGAGAAAAAAGGAACTCGCAGCCCAGGAAGAGAAGAAACGTCAATTCGAAGCAGAAAAACTGGCCAAATTACAGCAGGAAATGTTACAGCTGGAAAAGGCTCATGCAGAAACTCCCCCGCAGCCC
>JANYHX010000258.1 GCA_025362155.1 Gallionella sp.
TTCCAAAACATCGCGCGATACTTCTCGACATGGGGTGTGTTGTTGCAGCCAGGCAATTAAAGCGGGACTTTCCGGCCAGTCAGCACGGCTTACATAGAGCACCGGCACACCACAACTTGCGGCTTCGACGAAGCTGCCATATCCCGGCTTGCAGATCAACGCATCGCTGCTGGCGAGCAGGTCGCCGAAATTCATCTGCAATGTTTCCAGGATGATGGCATCGGGATGTTTAACCTGCCAGCTTTCTTGTACCAGCCAGCGCACACCAGCTATGCGCGGCCAGCGCTCGATAGGCAAGCGGCTGGCAATGCCGCCTAAGCTGACCAGCACCAGCTTTTCATCGGCGGAAAGTTGGAGACGCTGGTTGAGTTCTGCGCGCCGATTTGTGCCTACCGTGGCAATCGGTGCAACAGAAATCAAGTTATTGAGATCGCTCATCGCCATGCCCGGTGTGGCGCGCAGAAAAACGTCGGCATTGGCGTAACAATTTTGTATCTGGGCAGCGATAGTGTCATCGCCAAAATAATGGCGATAAATGTCTGCCCAGTTGAGCGAACACAATGCGGCATTCGGAATGCCTGCACGTTGCGCACCTGCCAACGGCAGATAACCGACATTGGAAAATACAAGGTCTGCCTTGAGATCGCACAACAGGCGTGCCTCTTCGACAATCCGCGCTTCCCAGTTCGCATGAAAGGCGCGATAAGCCGCTCGGCTTTCATCGAGGCGCACGTCCAGCGCGGAAGACATTAACATGCCGATGTCGCCCTCGCTGGATACATAAGTGAACGGCGCATGAATGCGCGCGCACAGGTGCGCAAGCGGCGCAACGGAGCGCACCGTGAGGCGCAGTTGCGGCATGTGTGCATGAAGCAAATTTAAAATCGGCGCGGTTTGCGCAACATGTCCGAAACCATGGCCGGAAATGGAAACAACAAGGTGACATGAGGTCATGAGACGTGTGTTCCCTTGGCATCGCGCCGCCTTTCCCCGTAAACCATAATCAATACGCGTTGCTGCATTTCGCACCTCAGTCAGGGAAACGGACATTATCCTAAAAATACAGAGCACGCGCTAAACAGTAGCTGTATCAATTCTGTGCCCCAAGTTAAAGCATTCAATCCAAGAGAACCCATGTACTACTTACTGGTAAAATGAGCGTCCAAGTTTGCAGTAAGCCTGTTGTGTTTGCTGTAATAACCGTTGCGAGGAAATATGCCCGTCCTAACCGATCAGCACGCGTACGAACACATCATTAAACTACTCACTGCGATGAGCAAGGCCGGCGGCTCTGACCTGTTCATAGCCAATGATTTCCCACCCAGCATGAAGTCACACGGCGAAATGCAACCGATGACTACGCAAAAACTCACTGGCGAAATCACCCGCCAGTTGGCGCATTCGTTGATGAACGAAGCTCAGCGCGCGGAATTCGCTAAGTAAATGGAATGCAATTTCGCCATCGCCGTCCCCGGCGTGTCACGCTTCCGTGTGAATGTCTTTGTTCAGCAGCAATGTGTCGGCATGGTCATCCGCACCATCGCTGCCGAAATCCCCAACTTTGAAAAGCTCGACCTGCCACCGATACTCAAAGACGTCATCATGAACAAACGCGGATTGGTTCTGGTCGTTGGAGGCACAGGCTCAGGTAAATCCACTTCGTTGGCCGCCATGATCGATCACCGTAACCGCACTTCCAAAGGGCATATCATTACTGTTGAAGACCCGGTAGAATACGTGCATCAATCGCAGAAAACGCTAATCACCCACCGCGAAGTAGGCGTAGATACACACAGCTGGCATCACGCTCTGAAGAACACCCTGCGCCAGGCGCCGGACGTGATTTTAATTGGCGAGATACGCGACGCAGAAACGATGGAGCATGCCATCGCCTTCGCCGAGACCGGCCATCTGTGTCTGGGCACGCTGCATGCAAACAGCACCAACCAGACTTTGGATCGCATCATTAATTTTTTCCCTGAAGAACGACGTAACCAGTTGCTGATGTATCTTTCCGCCAATCTTCGTGCGCTGGTATCGCAGCGGCTGGTGCGCACCGAAGACGGCAAGGGCCGCAGAGCCGCCATTGAAATTCTGATTAACACGCCGACCATCGCCGACAGAATTTTCAAAGGCGAATTTAACGAAATCAAAAG
>JANYHX010000299.1 GCA_025362155.1 Gallionella sp.
GTCGAGGAAGCAAAAAAGCGGTACGAAATAGCTAAAACCGCTTATTCGACGTTCAGGGCGTTAGCCAAGGAAGATACACTCTTCGCCTTGGGCGACTCGGATAATGGCTACCAATGGCCTGAGAATATTACTCGAGTACGGAGCGTCATTGAGAAGCGTCCTTGTCTCACCATCAATCTTACCGCCCAGCACTGCAACCAGATCAGCAACCAGATTCGCCAAAATAGGCCAGATATTAAAGTTTCGCCTGTTGATTCCGGGGCGGACAAGGAAACGGCTGAGATAATTGCGGGGTTGATCCGCAATATACACACTTCCTCCAATGCCGATGATGCGCATGATGTTGCCATGGAGCATTCCATTTATGGCGGTGAAGGATTCTGGCGGATTACTACCGATTACGAATCTGATCTTAGCTTTAACCAAAACATATTTGTCAAGCCAATATTAGACCCACAGACAGTATATATCGACCCGTTTTGCAAGGAGATAGACAAGTCAGATGCTGAGTGGGGATTCGTATTTGAGGATGTATCCAAGGAATATGTCGAACGTGTTTATCCCGATATAAATGTTTCTTCATGGGTGGAAGATAAAAACGGCTGGAATACAAAAGAAACGGTCAGGATTGCTGATTATTACTACTGCACGTATGTCGATGACACACTCTACCAATTGCCTGATGGTTCGACCGATTTAAAGTCTAAAATCCCCCCGGAAATAGTTGCGCAGCTCGATATTCTTGTGGAAAAAGAAATACTCACTACGCGCCCGGTAAAGATACGGCAATGGAAGCTTTGCAAGCTGATCGGAGGCGAGGAAGAGCCTGTCGATATAACTGACTGGGTAGGTTCAATGCTTCCCATCGTTACAGTAACCAGCAAGGAAGTAATTATTGACGGCGAAGTGACTAAAAAAGGGTTGGTCAGAGACTTGAAAGACCCTGCGCGCATGGTGAACTATTCCTATTCAGCCGCTATAGAATCGCTGGCTTTGCAGAATAAAATCCCGTATATGGCTCCGGCAGCTTCCATTGAAGGATATGAGGATATATGGGGTGCGGCCAATCTGGAGAATCGCGCTTATTTGCCTTATAACCATGTTGATGATTCAGGTAATCCAATACCCAGGCCGGAACGTCAAGCTGCCAGCCAATTCCCTGCTGCCCAAGTCAATTTATTACAAGTGAGCATTGAGCAGATGCGCGGGGCATCCGGCCAGCAATCGGCAAACTTTGGCATTAAGTCTGAGGCGGCTAGCGGTATCGGTATTCAGAGGCTTAAAGACCAGGGTGAGGTGGCAACATTCCACTATCCTGATGCGCTGGCGCGTGCCTTGAAATATGAGGGCAAGATACTTGTAGAGCTTATCACATCTGGCAAGATTTACGACACTCAGCGTGTAGTGCGTATTCTGGGACTGGATGGTCAGGAAACACACGCGACACTCAATCCTCAAGCCCCGCAAGCATACTCGGAGCATCCGAACGGAGACGATGTAACGAAAATATTTAATCCTTCCATTGGTAGTTATGATGTGGTTATTGATATTGGCCCTAGTTACCAGACACAACGCCAGGAAGCAGCCGCCAACCTGTCTCAGCTTGCGGCAAATAATCCGCAGGTGATGCAGATAGCAGGCGACTTGATTATGCGCTCCATGGACTTCCCGTTAGCTGATGAACTGGCCGACAGGTTCCAGAAGGCTTTGCCGCCACAATTACAAGATCAACCAGCAAACTCTGAAATCCCGCAGCATGTCCAGCAGCTAATCCAGGAAGCGCAGCAACATATCCAGCAACAAGATCAGCTTATACAGCAACAAAACGCAGTCTTGCAGAGTAAACAAGCTGAGCATGAGGCTACCCAGAAGGATTCGATGAAAGCCCAGATGGATGCCCAGAACACTTCATTTAAGCTTCAAATAGACCAATACAATGCCGAAACACAACGTATTAAACTCATGCAAGATGCACAACCAGAGCAGAATTTTGAAGCCCAGCGCATGGAGCTTGAAAAATGGAAAGCACAACTTATTGCCGAGACGCAACTTACCCTGAAGCAAATGGATATAGAGTCGAAAGAAAAGCAAGCGGAAGTGGAGGCAGAGAGTTTGGAGCCCGATACCAATGACTTGATGATTGAAGCAATAAATGGGATCAAGGACAACTTGAATAGCTTATCTAAACCCAGAAAAATATTGCGCGGCCAGGATGGGAAGATTGAGGGCTTGCAATAATGCTACAAGGGGATAGAGTCCACGAAACTACATCTGTTACAGGAACGGGTACGGCTACGCTTTTAGGTGCTGTAGCTAATAAGCAGAGTTTTGCGACTAAATACCCAGCACCAACCACGGATAATCTTCCTTATGGGATGATTAGCCAAGACCCTGCGAATCCTGCTTGGGAAGTCGGTTATGGTAGGTTTACGCTGGCGGGAACGACATTCATGCGGCTGATAGTAACTGATAGTAGCAATGGCGGCGCATTAGTGAATTTTCTGGCAGGAACAAAAGATATATTCATCACTATCCCGGCTAGTAATATGAATTACCCCGAAATAAATACGGTTACAGCAATTACTGATTCTGTAGTTATTGCGGTTAATTATGCGATGAGTGTCCCATATAAGCTGACTAATACAGGCAAGATATACAATTATGGAATTTTACAAATAACATGAGCCAGATTATACAGACAGAGCAGATTACACCTGGCGCACCATCCGCTAGCCAGCAGACAATATATCCTAAAACTACAGGGCAATATGTCATGGACTCGACAGGAACCGAGCGCAAGATTATGGTCAGCACGGATTATCAAACCTATATAGCCGCGATTGTGGCTATGCAGAATTACGGTAACTAGGAGGCATTATGGCATCAGCACCAACATTCTTCGGCACACCTTACGCAGTCAATCTTTCTCTGGCTGCTGTAACCGCCTGTGCAACCCGCGCACCCACAGCGACAGCTTCACTCACAGGTGCGAATATATTCCTGTTTGTCCCAACATCTACAAGCGGAGTGCGTATAGACCAGATTCGGGTTAAAGGTTGCTCCAGTTCTATAACTGCTGCAACTGTAGCGCAGATGGTAACGATATGGGAGTGGGATGGGATAACAGCCTTCCCCATAGACGAAATTCTTGTTTCGCCTATTACGCCTTCAACCAGCACAGTTGCATCGTTCCAGATCATCCAGTCTTACAGTGGGCTAGTATTACCACCCACCCATGCGCTGTATGCATCAACCACGATCACGACAACGGCATCGACTACAGCCCTTGCCTGCTCTGCATTTGGAGCGCTGGCTTAATGGATACTTTCTATTCTCCGCGTCCATCCCGCTTCATTGAGACGAAGCAACTTAGCGGAGATCAGTATTTATTAAGTCAGGATGCATCTGCGTTCAGGGAAGGGTCTGGGTGGAATTGGCAAGCGGGTTCGCTTGGATATGTGTTAGCCGGGAATCAGATTGTGATGAAGTATTGGAGTCACGGACTGACCATAGACCAGAATGGTAATTGGTCAGGGCGTGATGATGCGGGGGGATGTGGTTTATGGATGTATTGCGAGGATGAAACTTATAGATTCTTTGGTGCGCCGTCGGCATCAATTGGCACAAATCCAATCTTTACACTTTATACAACTTATAACTTCCTGACTGGAACATGGACTTATGTTGGCGCAATTACCCCATCGCAAACTGTGGGTATCACAGGGACGACAACTAATAATAACGCCAACTCTGGTGCGGTTGGAGAGTTTGTTACTGCTACTGTAATTGCCGGTTCTGCGGTAGCCCTGACAACCGCAACAAGTGCAAATGTTACGTCTATCAGCTTGACTGCGGGTGACTGGGATGTTTGGGGAGTGGCGGACTTTGTTCCAGCCGCGACAACATCCATGACTGTCCTGACATGCGGCCTTGGCACTACGAGTGCCACATTACTAACGCAGACTGGTGGTGGCGGAGTAGGGACAGACCCATTATCTTCATGGAAGGGTGCGCCTACTGTACCCGCTCTATTCCCCATCAGCCAGATATTGCAACCTGTTCGTGTCAGCCTGTCAGGAACGACAACTATTTACTTCGTCGCCAATGCGACATTTACCTTGTCAACAATGACAGTTTACGGCTCTATTTACGCACGACGTAAACGGTAATGTTAGGGTTCACGTCACTTGATACATTACCTTTAAGTGATGTATCGGTAGCGATAGTTATAATATATTCCCAGCAGAATAATGTTGGGCAGAATAGCGCCGGATTTGTAGCTAAGAGAGCTTATAAATACCGTTTTAAGCCAGATGTAGAACTGGTTATACAGGAAATAGCCCTAACCTTACCTGATAATCCGATTCGTGAGATAAAAAGGGTATTGAAGGCGAAAGGAATAGATTATGTCGCTGAATATGGGAAGGCTATCAAGGCACAAATCAAGGCTCAGATTGAGATATACCGCGCTATAGCTGAAATGGAAGATGAAGAAATTTTAATTTTATTTTTATAAACTATTTGACATAATGCATAATCCGATGTAGATTAAGCGCACTGGGTCGCAAAAACTCAGGATGATCGGCACGCTGGGAAGCGTTCCTATCCCGTAGCTGGAGTAATAGCATGACAGATGATATCCAAGTTTTACCCGAAACACCTTCGGAAGTTGCTCCGGAAGAAAATAAAGAAGCAACGCCTCCTGTAGAGGAAACGCCAGCCCCTACAGACGACAAACCGGCGGAAGTCAAGCCCGAAAGGACGTTCACTCAGGTTGAGTTGGACGACATTTTGCAGCGACGACTTGCCAAAGAACAGCGCAAGATTGAGAAATATGCACGGGCAGAAGCCGAAAACCAAGTATTGCGACAGCAACTTGATACGCGCCAACCTCCGCAAACTCAATCAGGCGGTGAACCCAAGCCAGAACAGTTTGATACCTATGAGAAGTATATTGATGCGGTAACTGATTTCAAGGTTGACCAGAAGCTGAAGTCTGAGCAACAGAAATATGCCCAGCAGCAGCAGGTAAACCAAGAACAGGTGCGCGTTAATAAGGTAAGGGATGCATTAGCCCCTGCTATAGCCAAGTATGATGATTTCGATGAAGTAGTAATCGACAATAAAACCTTAGCCATCACTCCAGCAATGATGGAGGCGATAGGCGAAACAGACATAGGTGGAGAAGTCGCTTATTACCTCGGTAAAAATCCGGCTGAGGCAGAAAAGATTGCTCAATTATCCCGGATCAACCAAATACGAGCCATAGATAAACTATCTGAGAAGCTGAGGGTTCCGCCGCCAGTAAGTAAAGCTCCCAAACCTATGGAAACTGTAGGTTCGGGGAAAACTGTAACGGTAGACTTGCAAACTGCAAATATGGATGACTATTTGGCGCAAAGGCGCAAGCAGGGCGCAAGATACTTCAAATGAAAGGATTAGGAAATGTCAAACGTACTAGTAACCTGTTCCCTGATAGCCAAAGAAACTCTGGCTATCCTGGAAAATACCTTGGGATTTGCCGCTAACGTCAATACTAGCTGGCAAGATGAGTTCGGCGGTAATCAATCACGCGGTTATTCACCCGGCTCGACAATCAATATCAAAAAACCTCCACGCTATACCTTCCGTTCCGGGCGTGTTTCAGTACCGCAAAGCACCACTGAAACGACAGTAGCCTTGACAGTTTCACAAGGCGGTGTTGACCTTAACTTCACGGGCTTTGAAAAGACGGTATCTATTCAGCAATTCGAGCAGAAAATGGCTGCTGGGGTTGCTGCCCTGGTGAATGAAATAGATCGTCAGGGTTTGCAAGTGGCTCACGATTCTGCCTTCAACTGTACCAATATCGCCGGTACTATCCCGGCAACTCAATTGGCGGCTACGCAGATTTTCACAGATGCTAACCGTCGCTTGGATGAAATGGGCGCACCTCGGGATAACCAGCGTGCAATCATCCTTAACCCTGCGATGAACGGTGCGGCTGTGGCTGGTCTGGCTGGCCTGTTCAATAATGCTGCGACAGTCTCAAAGCAATATGGTTCAGGGATGATGGTAGATTCCTTGGGCTTCATTGTGGCTCTCTATCAAAACTCAGTGGGGCATACCAATGGTGCGGCTACAGCTACCAACATCAACGGTGCTGGTCAAATTGGCTCTACATTGACTGTTATAGCTACTGCCGGTGGTACATTGACCAAGGGTACGATTATCACGTTGCCGGGCGTTAATGCGGTAAATCCGCAATCGCGTCAATCGACCGGGGTACTGGCTCAGTTTGTGGTTACTGCTGATGTACTTGTAGCAGCTACCTCGATCCCGATCAGTCCAGCAATCGTAGTCACTGGTGCTTTCCAGAACGTAACTGCATCACCTACCACTGGTGCGGCTTATGTAATCGTTGGAGCGGCATCTACAAGCTATGGTTCATCCTACGCTTACCACAAGGATGCGTTCACACTGGCTATGGTTCCGATGTATGCGCCACCCGGCAATAAAGGCGTTGTAGACGTATCCCAGATGACGCATAAAGGGATGACGGTAAAAGCAACTACGTTCTATGATGGTGTGAATGATAACTATATCACCCGTCTTGATGCGTTGTTTGGCTGGGCATCAACTTATCCTGAACTTGCTGTCCGCATCCTGAACGTTTAATATTTGGAAGGAAATATATCATGGCTGTATTATTGACCCAACCATATGCTGGATATGCCACAGGCACTGTAGTTAATATCAATACAGCGACTGAATTGGCATTGATTGCACAAAGCCGCGCTGTTGCATCGACTGTCGCATCAACCACGACCGGAGCTGTCATCGCTAACCTGAATCAAGGTATTTGTGCGGTTGCTGCGGCTGCTGGCTCTATTGTAATTACCAATAACCTTTGCGATGCTTCGACGCACGTCACCGCTTATGTATCTCAGGCCGCTGCTGATGTTACTTTGCTGCGCGTCGAGCGTATCGTGCCTGCTGCTGGTTCGTTTACCATTTATGGTACAGCCGCCGCGACGGCAACTACGCTAATCGCATGGAGATTGGAAAACTATGGGGCATCAGTATTGAATTAATCTCTCTGTTACCCTCCCTGCGGGGAGGGGTTTTTTGGGGATAAAATGGCAATAACAGCACAGAATATCTGTGAGGTTGCGTTAGGTAATATACTTAACGATGACCCATCGCAACCGCATATAGCAGCGGATTTGAATACGTGCCTGCTCGCATTACAAGTGTTGTGCGACCATTGGCAACTTGACCCGCAAGCCACTATCGGATTGCGCGAATCAATTTACACTCCTATCGCCGGAACCCAGATAGTAACGGTCGGTACTGGAGGTAATATTAATGCAACCAATGCGAGTGCAACGGTGGTATATAATGGTTCTGCACTTCAAACGGTTTCTGCTAATACATTTATAGGTAGCATCAACAACCTAACTGTTAACAACAGCAGCACGGGTGCATCTGCGGGAGTTACACTAAGCCAAAACC
>JANYHX010000307.1 GCA_025362155.1 Gallionella sp.
TTTGCTGATGGAAAAACATGGCGGACAGGTGCCGCAAACCCGCGAGGAACTGGAAGCATTGCCCGGGGCAGGCCGCAAGACCGCCAACGTGATTCTCAATACGGCCTTCGGCCAGCCTGTTATTGCAGTGGACACGCATATATTCCGGGTATCGAATCGCACCGGCATCGCTCCCGGCAAAAGCGTGCGCGAAGTGGAAGACAAGTTATTCAAGGTGGTGCCGGATGCATTCAAGCACGATGCGCATCATTGGCTGATCCTGCATGGCCGCTATATTTGCCAGGCGCGCAAGCCAAAATGCGGCGCGTGTATCATTCGCGATCTGTGTGAGTACAAAGCGAAGACTGATGCTATTTAATCCATCAAGAGACGAAGCGCGAAATTTCTTGTTCGAGTCCTGGCGCAAGCACCGCGCCATGGAATTGCTCACGCCGCTGGAAGACCTCACGGCGCAGCTTATCTCGAAGCACCCCGAATATTTTGCCGCGCTGGAAAATCCGCAGCAGCATCAGGAACAGGACTACTTGCCGGAACAGGGTGCGACCAATCCGTTCCTACACCTGATGATGCACCTGACCATCGAGGAGCAAATCTCCATCGATCAGCCGCCGGGCATACGCGCCCATTTTGTGCGCCTCACTCAGAAACTGGAATCGGAACATGAAGCGCAACACCGCATCATGGAATGCCTCAGCGAAATGATCTGGCAGGCGCAGCGCAATCGCACCCAGCCGGATGCGGCGGTATACTTTGAATGTTTGGAGAAACAATAATAAAAGGCAATAGCATGTGGGAATCTTCAAAAATTGTAGCGAGCGGTTCGAGAGCAAGGCGCACGGAACGCAATGAAGAGGCATATCGAGTTGATAGACGAGGAATGAGTACCGCGCAACACCGCTATCGAATCGCGCAGTAAATTTTTGGAGGTTCACATGAGATTATCCAAGATCACTACTCGTACCGGCGACACCGGCAGCACCGGCCTGGCCGACGGCACCCGTCTCGGCAAGGATCATGCTCGCATCGCCGTATTAGGCAGCGTGGATGAACTGAACAGCCAGCTCGGCGTGCTGCTCGTTGAAGAATTGCCATCGGATATTCGCGTGGCGTTATTGCAGATACAGAATGACCTGTTCGATCTGGGCGGTGCGCTGGCGCTGCCCACTCAGGATACATTTTCGCAAAACAAAATCGCCTGGCTGGATGAACAGATCGCGCACTACAACGCTGATCTGCCGCCGCTGCGCGAATTTATACTACCGGGTGGGTCGCGGGCAGGCGCCTTGTGTCATGTGGCGCGCACCGTGGCACGGCGCGCCGAGCGCGATCTGGTCGTGCTGTCGCAAAATGATCCAGTTCCGCAGCATGCCTTGCCTTATCTGAATCGCTTGTCGGATTTGCTATTCGTGCTGAGTCGCTGCATCAACCGGATCCAAGCGGCATCCGAAACTCTTTGGCGTCGCAACAAGTAACAACAAAAACACTATGCTGACTTGGCTGTGACAGCCGACTGCTGGTCAGTCATTACTTATTTTCCTTGTCTAAACTTAAAGCGCCCGCGCCATGCACCATCACAAAAAGTATTCCGCCCATGATGGCCAGATTTTTCATGAAGTGAATCATCTGGTTTTGTGCCTGGTCAGGGGTAGCCGCCCAGAAATTATGGAAGATCAACGCGGCCAGACCGGTGAATAGAAAAAGTGCCGCCGCAGCCCAATGCGTCTTCCAGCCCAGCACCAGCATGATGCCGCCGCCCAGCTCAATGATGATCGCGCCGATTGCGGCTAATTGCGGCAACGGCATTCCCTTGCTGGCGATGTAACCGACTGTCCCTTCAAAACCGGTGATTTTTCCGAACCCGGCAAATACAAATATCAATGCGATTAATATGCGTCCAACTAAAGGGCCGTAGTAATTTAATGCGTTCATGGTTGATCTTCCTCAGTAAAGTTGCTGGTTATAAAACAGGGTTACTTCCGGGCGGTACTTGAACATAGGTACTTTTAGGTACTTCATTGAGCATCCACAAGATGTCCGTCACGAAGATCGCTGAGTGCCTGAAAAATTTCTTCTTTGGTGTTCATCACGAACGGCCCATGCTGCACAATAGGTTCACGCAGTGGCTTACCCGCGACCAATATAGCCTTGGCTGCGCCGGATGCGATTAGCACTACACCGTCGGCTTGTGGCGTATTAGCCAGTATGCCCATGCGATTCTCGCTTAACAGTGTGCCACCTAACATTAGTTCGCCGCGATAGACGTAGATGAAGGCGTTATGCGTGGCCGGTAAAGTCGTCGAGAACAAGCTATCCGCTGGCAGGTCGATATCGAGATACAGCGGCTCGGTGTCTTCGCGGGTCATCGCGCCCTCAACACCATTGCTGGTTCCGGCAATCACGCGCACGGTCACCCCTTCCGCAGTCACATATTCCGGGATTTCGGCCTTGGTAATATCACGATACCAGGCAGGGATCATCTTGCGCCGTGCGGGCAAATTCAACCACAGCTGGAAGCCTTCCATGACGCCGCCTTCCTGTTCCGGCATCTCGGAGTGGATAATGCCGCGCCCCGCAGTCATCCACTGCACGCCGCCATTCTGCAGCAGGCCGGAGTTGCCGCTACTATCCCGATGGCGCATGCGACCGGAGATCATGTAGGTAATGGTCTCGAAACCGCGATGCGGATGGTCGGGGAAGCCAGCGTTATAGTCATCCGGGTCGTCACTATGAAAGTTATCCAGCATCAGGAAGGGATCCAGCCGATGTTGCAGATTCTGCGTGAGCACCCGCGTAAGTTTGACACCCGCACCGTCGCTGGTCGGCACGCCAGTGACAATGCGCTCTATCGTGCGCGTCTGCGAGACGGCTTCGAGTTTGATCGGTGGTTTCATCGTTACTCCTTTCATTCAGTTTAAGTATTCAGAGTTTTAAAGAATATGCGGCCTTATAAACCCCTTGACCTGCAAGCCTGTTTCGCTATAATGCGCGCCCCTGTGAGACTGGTGATAGAACAGCCGGTTCACATACCTTGCTCCACCGCACCGCAAGCGGGGGGCTTTAACCATAAGGAGATGTAATGCGCCATTACGAAATCGTATTTATTGTGCATCCTGATCAAAGCGAGCAAGTACCCGCGATGATTGAGCGTTATCGCACCTTGGTCACTTCCAAAAGTGGTCAAATTCACCGTCTGGAAGATTGGGGCCGACGCCAGCTGGCTTACCCTATTCAAAAAATTCACAAGGCACATTATGTGCTGATGAATATCGAATGCAACCAGGAAGCGCTGGACGAGTTGGAGCACGCATTTCGCTTCAATGATGCAGTATTGCGTCATCTGACTGTCAAGACCAAGGCCGCCATCATCGAACCTTCGGCGATGATGAAGGAAGAAAAATCCCGCTCTGTGCCAACCGAAGCTGCCGCTGAACGCGCGGCGAGTCCTGTGGCAGAGACACCAGCGGCGGCTTGATTTCAACGATAACTTGAACAACATACTTTAGGAATAAGGAATATCATGGCTCGTCTAGACAAAAAGAAAGATGACAAAAATAAACGCTCTTCCCGCAATAATTTATTCAAGCGCCGCAAGTTCTGCCGCTTTACAGTCGAAAAAATTGCGGAAGTAGATTACAAGGATATCAATATCCTCAAGGAATTCATTTCCGAAAATGGCAAGCTGATCCCGGCACGCATCACCGGCACCCGCACCCGCTTCCAGCGCCAATTGAGCACCGCCGTGAAACGCGCGCGCTTCCTGGCTTTGATGCCTTACACTGATTTGCACTAAGGAGTCCGGACATGCAAATAATTTTGATGGAAAAAGTCACCAACCTCGGCCAATTGGGTGAAGTGGTCAAGGTCAAGAATGGTTTTGCGCGCAATTTTCTGATTCCGCAAGGCAAGGCCAGGCGCGCAACTGCCGCGAATATGGCAGAGTTTGAAGTGCGCCGTGCCGAGCTCGAAGCGGCCGATAAAGTCAAGCTGGCCGAATCGCAAGCACGCGGCGAAAAGCTCGCGGGCTTGACCGTGCAGATCGTGCAGAAGGCCGGCGTGGACGGCAAGCTGTTCGGCTCTGTCACCAATGCCGACATCGTGGACGCGCTGATTGCCCAGGGATTTGAAGTTGAAAAATCGCAAATCCGCATGCCTGAAGGTCACCTCAAGCAAATCGGCGACCACCCCATCAACATCTCGCTGCATACCGATGTGGTGGTGGGTATTACTGTTTCAGTGCTCGGCGAACACTAATTCCACTTTCATTTCACGAAATGAAAGTGGAATAATCTCCGCAGTAACGCAACACAAAAAGGACTGGCGACAGTCCTTTTTTGTTTTTAGGATTTTGCCCATTAGCAAGGTAAAATACCTCCCGCTAAAACCCTCTTCCCCAGTGATTTAATTTCATGCAAAACTTTTCCAACCCAGACACCCAACTCGACCAGATCAAATTGCCGCCGCATTCGGTGGAAGCCGAACAATCGGTGCTGGGCGGCTTGTTGCTGGAAGCGACTGCGCTGGACAAGGTTGCCGACTTGATGACCGCCGACGATTTCTACCGCCATGAGCATCGTTTGATCTTTCGCCAAATTGTGCGCCTGAGCGAGCAGGCAAAACCGATAGATGTCATCACCGTAGCGGAAGCGCTGGAGATCGCCGGTGAACTGGACAAGGTAGGCGGCTTACCTTATTTGGGTGGGCTGGCGCAGAACGTGCCGTCAGCGGCTAACATCCGCCGTTATGGCGAAATCGTGCGCGAGCGTTCCATCATGCGCAAGCTGGCGGAAGTGGGCACCGATATCGCCAGCAGCGCCTACAACCCGACCGGGCGCGATGCCGCCCAATTGCTCGACGAGGCGGAAAGCAAAGTGTTCGAAATTGCGGAGGCAGGCTCAAAGGGCAAGCAGGGATTCATTGCCATGCCACCGCTGCTGTCGCAAGTGGTTGAACGCATCGAAACTTTGTATGCACGCGATAATCCCAGCGACATTACCGGCACCGCAACTGGTTTCACCGACCTAGATCGCATGACTTCTGGCTTGCAGCCCGGAGACCTGGTCATTATTGCGGGTCGCCCCAGTATGGGGAAAGCCCAGCCGCTGGACGCGCGCGTGCGAACTCTGGGCGGCTGGAAGCGAATGGGCGAACTGGAAGTAGGCGATGCCATTGCTTCGGTCGATGGACAGCCCTCCATCGTCACCGGCGTTTTTCCGCAAGGGGTCAAGCAGGTCTATCGCATCACGTTCTCGGATGGGCGTTCAGCCGAGTGCTGCGCAGAGCACTTGTGGCGGGTACATTCCCGCCACTGGGACGCAACTCGCGTGCTTGAAACCCGCGAGTTGATGCGCTTGCTGCAGTCCAAGCGCAATCAGAAACGCCTCTGGATTGAACGCGCGAGCGGGGATTTCGGTCACCGGGATCCATTGCCTATAGACCCATGGGTGCTTGGGGCTTTGCTGGGCGACGGCAACCTGACGGGAACCGGTACCGTGCGTTTTTCCACGGCCTCACCGCAAATTCTGACGCTAATGGAGGAACGGATGGGCGAAGGGATGATGGTCAATCATGCTAAGTACTACGATTACCGCCTGATTCGCCAGGATCGCGGACACGTGCCCGGCCTGATGGGAATGCAACCTAACCCGATGCGGGTTGGCCTTGATGCCTTGCAACTGACAGGGCTATCCAGCGATCAGAAATTTATTCCCAAGTTGTATATGGAGGCTTGCCGTTCGGCACGGCTGGACATGTTGCGCGGCCTGTTTGATACCGATGGCTGGGTGGAAAAGTGGGGTAGCGTGCGTTTTTCCACGTCGAGCGCCCAACTTGCTCAAGACGTGGCAGCACTGGCGCGCTCCCTTGGGGGCTGGTGCTCAGTGTCGAATAAGCAACCTCACTTCCGCAATATCGCAGGGATGCGCGTGCCCGACCTGCCCGCTTATGTATGCCACATTTCCCACCCGGAACCGCAAAGCCTTTTTCTGCTGTCAGAAAAACAGGCGCGTGCGCCTGCTGTGTGGCGCAGGCAGAAGCGTCTGAACATCATCTCCATCGAACCTACACGCCAGATGCCCTGCCAATGCATCTCTGTCAGCCATCCCAGCAGGCTTTACATCACCGACCAGGACGTGGTGACCCACAACACTGCCCTGGCAATCAACATCGCCGAGAACGTGGCGATGGACAGTAAATTAGCTGTGGCGATTTTCAGCATGGAAATGGGCGCGACGCAATTGGCGATGCGTATGCTCGGCTCGGTCGGCAAACTCAATCAACATGATCTGCGCACCGGACGCTTGCAGGACGACGATTGGGGACGGCTGACGCAGGCGCTCGGCAAGCTCAACGATGCGCCCATCCATATCGACGAAAGTGCCGCGCTATCCGCGCTGGAGTTACGCGCGCGGTCGCGCCGTCTGCATCGCCAGAACAAGGAAGGCCTGGGTCTGATCGTGGTCGATTATTTGCAATTAATGAGTTCGAACGCCGGCAGAGCCAGTGAAAATCGCGCCACCGAAATATCGGAAATCTCCCGTTCGTTAAAAGCACTCGCCAAGGAACTGCATGTGCCAGTGATCGCGCTGTCGCAGTTAAACCGCAGCCTTGAGCAACGCCCCAATAAACGCCCGGTGATGTCCGATTTGCGTGAGTCCGGTGCGATCGAACAGGATGCAGATTTGATTTTGTTCATTTACCGCGATGAAGTTTATAACAGCGATTCGCCCGATAAAGGCAAAGCCGAAATCATCATTGGCAAGCAACGTAACGGTCCGATTGGGAAAATCGAACTGGCGTTCCGGGGCGAATATACGCGCTTCGATAATTTGGCATCGGGTAGTTATTAATTCTACCGATCCCTGATTACGGCAAGTACAGAGAAAAATTTTTGGAGAAATGATGATAATTATAAAAAATAAATTTACAGCACTTTTTGTCATGGCGTTTTTGACGACTGGTTGCTCATCAACGGGCGGCATGAACAATTTATTTCCAGCCGCCGGAGATAATCCCATCAAAATTGAATCCGAACCGTCCGGGGCGGAGGTTTTCGTGATGGGTGAAAAGCTCGGAGTGACTCCGCTCAAGATTAGTCATCAGGATGTCTTTCCGAATATCTACCCCAGGGAAAAACTGCCCCTGTACGGCAGAGTGACTCTCAAAAAAGCGGGGTGTGCGGATTTCACCAGAACGATTAGCACGGAAATAAGCAACGCTGGACTACGCGCACAGCTCGATTGCGTGAACATGAGCCCAGCATCGTCCAGAGCTTTCATGGAAGCCCCACACGCCAACGAAAGCGTGGAACAGCGGCTGGACAAAATCAAGGAGCTTTTAAATAAAGGATTAATCTCCGAAGAAGAAGCGAAGAAAGCGCGCGAGCGCGTGCTAAATGATCTTTGATTTCGGTTACGCCTGCGTAAAATTATCCGAACCGCCCGGTAATGTAATCTTCTGTTTCCTTACGTTTTGGGTTGGTGAATACCGAGCTGGTTTCGCCGAGTTCAATCAAATCACCCAAATACATGTAGGCGGTGTAGTCCGATATGCGCGCGGCTTGTTGCATGTTGTGCGTGACAATCACAATAGTGAAATCTTCTTTGAGTTCGTCGATCAATTTCTCGATGTGCGCCGTAGAGATCGGGTCGAGTGCGGAGGTGGGCTCATCAAGCAGTAATACCTGCGGTTTGACTGCAATGGCACGGGCAATGCATAGGCGTTGTTGCTGCCCGCCAGAAAGCCCGGTGCCGCTTTGTTTGAGTATGTCTTTTACTTCACCCCATAATGCTGCCTTGCGCAACGCCCATTCCACGCGGGTTTCCATGTCGTGTTTGCTCAGGTTTTCGTATAGCTTTACGCCGAAGGCGATGTTGTCATAGATGGACATCGGGAACGGCGTGGGTTTCTGGAATACCATGCCAATCTTGGCGCGCAGCATGTTCAAGTCCTGTTTTGGGTCAAGAATATTCTCGCCGTCCAGCATGATTTCCCCGGTGGCTTTTTGTTTGGGATAAAGCTGGTACATGCGGTTAAAGGTGCGCAGCAGCGTGGATTTCCCGCAGCCGGAGGGGCCGATGAATGCCGTCACCATTTTCTCCGCGATACTCAAGTTGATGTCTTTAAGCGCGCGAAAATTCCCGTAATAAAAATTCAGGTCTTTGATGATGATCTTCGGATTGATGACGGTGTCGATGTTCATGGCTGGATGAGGACCCAATATTAATGAGGCGTAGCGCTTTGCCGGAACACCACGCGTGCCAGAATATTCAGTGTCAACACGCTGACGGTAATCAGCAGCGCGCCCGCCCATGCAAGCTGCTGCCAGTCAGCGTAGGGACTCATCGCAAACTGGAAAATGACTACGGGCAAGTTGGCCATAGGCTGACTCATATGGTTGTTCCAGAATTGGTTGTTAAGCGCCGTGAATAATAGCGGCGCCGTTTCCCCGCTGATACGTGCCACGGCGAGCAACACGCCGGTAAGTATACCGGCGCGAGCGGCGCGCAGGGTAACGAAGTTGATCACTTTCCATTGCGGGGCACCGAGCGCCGCAGCAGCTTCACGCAGCGTGCTGGGCACCAGCCGCAGCATGTTCTCGGTAGTGCGGATCACAATCGGAATCACCAGTATGGATAGGGCCAGCGCGCCTGCCCAGCCGGAAAAATGCTTGACCCTGACCACATAAATTTCATACACGAACAAGCCGATCACAATGGACGGAGCAGACAGCAGCACATCATTGATGAAACGGGTGAGTGGCGCCATCCAGCCGCGCTGGCCGAACTCGGCCAGATAAGTGCCCGCCAATATTCCAATGGGTGTGCCTATCAATGTGCCGACCAGCGTCATCATCGCGCTACCGGCAATAGCATTGAGCAGGCCGCCGGAGCTGCCGGGCGGTGGGGTCATTTGTGTAAATACTGTCGGTGTGAGTGCGGGTAACCCATTTTTTAATAGTGTCCATAAAATCCAGCATAGCCAGAACAGGCCGAACAGCATGGCCAGCACTGAGACTGAGAGCCCCACTGCGTTGATAATGCGGCGACGTGCGTATAGATTCAGCATAATGTTCTTACGGGCCTTTGTTGTAGTCTGATGTATATGGCCTAGGGATTATGAGGCTTGGCCTTCGCGTTTTCCCAACTTGTAGAGCATGTAGCGCGCGATGGATAGAACTACGAAGGTAATGAAAAACAGGATCAGGCCGAGTTCGATCAGTGAGGAAGTGTAGAGATCGCCGACCGCTTCATTGAATTCATTGGCCAATGCCGAGGAAATGCTGTTGCCTGGCATCAAGAGAGATTTGCTCAGCTCATGGGCATTGCCAATCACAAAAGTGATCGCCATGGTCTCGCCCAGTGCGCGTCCCAGTCCCAACATGATGCCGCCCGCGACACCCACCTTGGTGTAAGGCAATACCACCCGCCACATCACTTCCCAAGTGGTCGCGCCGAGCCCATAGGCGGATTCTTTGAGCAGCGTAGGCACCACTTCAAATACGTCGCGCATCACGGAAGCGATGAACGGGATGACCATGATGGCGAGAATAATTCCGGCAGTCAGTATGCCTATGCCCATCGGCGGGCCGACGAAGAATGGGCCGATATAAGCCATCGTGCCGATATGTTTACTCAACCATGGCTCGACATAATCAGCGAACAGCGGCGCGAACACGAACAACCCCCACATGCCATAAATAATACTGGGGATACCGGCCAGCAATTCGATCGCGATACCAAGCGGGCGGCGCAACATGCGCGGCGACAGTTCGGTGAGGAAAATAGCGATGCCAAAGCTGACCGGAATCGCGATGAAGAGCGCAATGCCTGAGGTGGCCAGTGTACCGATGATAGGGATCAGCGCGCCGAATTTGTCGTTGACCGGATCCCAATCGGAACTGGTCAGAAAACCAAAACCAAAAGCATGAATGGC
>JANYHX010000324.1 GCA_025362155.1 Gallionella sp.
AATTTCAGATATATCTCATATTCGACGCGTGCCTTGTCAAATTCTCCGTTCTTCTCACGCGCCTCACCGATTAATTTCTGTGCGGCCTGTGATTGTTGATTAGGCGGAAGATTAAGCAACCGATTCAAAGCCTCTATCGCAGTGACCACTTGATCGTGACTAAGCGCCTTGCGTGCGCCATCCATCAGCTGTTTAGCGTTCTGTTCAACTTGCGATGGGCTGATTGCTGGTGGCATAGCCGCGGCGAATTGCGGCTCATTTTTGATTAACGGTGTAAAAATGTTAATGCTGCGCCCGTCTTCACCGGGCTGAATGCGATAAGCCACTTTTTCATCGAAATGAATCGCCAGTGAGGAATCAAGCTCGGGAAAGCCTACCGTAAAATGCGGCGCGATATCTGAAGGGGGCGAATCCATTGCTTCTGGAACCAGACGGGCGCGGTCCGGATCAGCTTCCAAAAGCTTTAGGAAAACATGAATGTCATTATTATTGAGCGCTGCCTCACGCAAATACTGAATCCTCACATCAAACAGGATTTGAATTTCTGCCTCCTCTCCCACTCGCTTAATTTCTATGCGATCAATCACGTGAGCTTGGGCTGGTATCGCAAGCGCGCTTAATAATAGGGCAATTACCCCGAGTGGGATTGGACGTGTTAAGTTTTCTTTAATAAATTTGCCAAGGAGTTTCAATATTCTTTCCTTTTGTGAGCACGCAAGCAGCCGTATTGGCAGGTCTTCGGGATCAGTGAGCGCAATATGTCACCCAGGATTAATTTCCCCGCGCAGTAATTTCAATTTTTAGTTGTTCCAGGTAGCAGTGGAGTGGCAGTTGTCACATGATTGCGAATCATTGTGAGCCCGGTGGCAGATATTGCATTGGCCTGACACAGAGGCGCCCGAGCCATGCACTTTGGCATTCAGGAATGTGGTGGTGGATTTATGGCAAATATCGCATGACGGCCACCGGCTTGTAGGTACATGCCCGGAATAGGCAGGATATCGGGTAGTGGGTGAACCGCCCACACCTTTAGCGGTCGTGCCATTGTGGCAAGATGCACAGCTACCCGGCGCCACGCCCACGTGATTAAAGCCCGCCCCTAGCCATGTGGTGGTGGTATGGCATTTATCGCACGAATCGGTAGTGGCAATGTGGCCATTGGGTTTACCGGTTGCAGTCGTGCCATTGTGGCAAGTCGCACAGCTGCCCGCCGCAATTCCTCGATGATTGAAACCGGCCGGCAACCACGCTCTGGTGTTGTGGCAAGTATCACATGAAGCAGAAGTCATCACGTGTCCATTGGGTTTGCCGGTAGCAGTCACCCCATGACAGCTTGCACAGGTACCCGGAGCCACCCCGGTATGATCGTAACCCGCAGGGATCCACGCGATGGTTCGATGGCAAGTGTCACAGGAAGCCGTAGTCATGATGTGCCCGTTGGGTTTGCCCGTTGCTGTCAGATTGTTGTGACACGTCAAGCAAGCGCCGGGGGCAACACCCACATGACTATAGTTGGCGGGTACCCATGTCGTTGGCCTATGGCACTTGTCGCATGCCGCTGTGGTAGGAATGTGTCTGTTGGGTTTTGCGGTAGCTCCCATGCGATTACCGAGAGTGTGGCAACTGGCACAATCCCGTGGTGTTCCTTTGAATATGCCTTGTACGTGGCATGACTCACACGGAGCCGTGGTATGAGACCCCACCAGATTAAACCCGGTCTGGATATGGTTAAAGCTTGCGCCATCCTTGCCCATTGCCTGTGCCAAAGAAAAATTGGTCGTTGCCAGCAACGGCAAGATGCATATCATCACCATCCAACGTGGGAAACAATTGGCGTATAAAAAATGGGGTATATCAAACTTGTTTTTGTAATTATTCATTAGCTCAGCTCAGTAAAATCCGGGGAATATTTTTTATACCTCAGTCAGTCCATTTACCCTCTCGATAGCATTTACCGAGTTCATGTTTTTCCAGCGGGGGGGGGCTTTGGGAATAGAGGTAATTATTCAATCGGTCGCCAATTTACCAATGAATGAATGTGATTCAAAATCCATTTATCCAACTTTTAATCAGAAGCATAAACGGCGACTTTCTACCGACGAACGGTAGATTAATGGGGAGGAGCGGTAACGTATTTCATTTTCGGAAAGAATGAAGGTATCTCATGCCATTGAGAGGCATGGCACGCACCCGTCGGGGGGACGGGGAGTTTTAGATTATGTGTAGAAGAAAGTGAGAATGCGGCTAATGGCGGGGTTGCGGCAATGCTGGAGCTTTGATCCAGCCATAATGACTGGCTATTGGAAATCCCAGCGATACCCCACATAAAAATATTTGCGGCGTGTCTTGTCATCCTGGGTTGCGCTACGGGTATGGATTTGCTCAATCCCTCCCTCGCCCTCCACTTGGACTGAGTCGTTGACGCGGTAATTCAATTTAAGACTGGGTCTGATTTGCGTTTGATGCGCACCCATAATATCTGTCTGATAATAAAACAACAGCAACATATCCACTCGCCAGTTTTGCCGCAATGTTTCAACCTGGGTAAATGCTAAGGATTGCCCTTTATAGGTTTTAGAAGTTGTATAGGTGGCATTCACGACACCATAA
>JANYHX010000105.1 GCA_025362155.1 Gallionella sp.
CTATGGCATACCACCTCTCAATGTTAGTACACCCGGGATTAATCCAAAAACTCAGGTCCTGCCCGTGAATGGCAGCCGCGAAGCGTTATTTGCCTTTGCCCAGGCAGTCATAGACCGCACGAGAAATAATCCCATCGTGGTGTGCCCGAATCCGTTTTATCAGATTTACGAAGGCGCGGCATTTCTGGCGGGTGCCACACCCCACTTCCTTAATACGATGCCGCAAGACAACTATGCATTAAATTTTTCACAATTACCGGCGGACATCTGGCTATCCACCCAGCTTATATATGTATGCACCCCCGGCAATCCAACCGGACGAGTGATGTCGCTGGCGGAATGGAAATATTTGTTTGAGATGTCGGACCGTTATGGCTTTGTGATTGCCTCGGATGAATGCTACTCGGAGATTTATTTTTCTGAAAAACCATTGGGCGCGTTGCAAGCTGCTTATCGTCTTGGGCGCAGCGACTATAAAAATTTAGTCGCTTTTTCGAGCCTGTCGAAACGTTCGAACGTGCCGGGCATGCGCTCCGGCTTTGTCGCTGGGGATGCCAAAGTGATCGAAAAATTTGCGCTGTACCGTACCTACCATGGCTCGGCAATGAATCCGGCGATACAGGCCGCCAGCATTGCTGCCTGGAATGATGAAGCACACGTTGCCGAAAACCGCCGCCTGTATACGGAGAAATTCGCCAAGGTAGTTGAAATACTGAAGCCGGTGTTGCCAGTTACAATGCCGGATGCTGGCTTCTATCTATGGATTAATATACCAGCAGCGGGGTCGCGCACGCCACTCACCGACACCGTCTTCGCGCAGGGCTTATATCGCGACTATAATGTAATCGTATTGCCGGGCAGCTATCTTGCGCGCAGCGCAAATGGTGTGAACCCCGGCGAAAATTTTGTGCGTCTGGCCTTGGTTGCAAGCACTGAAGAAACCGTAGAAGCCGCACAACGCATCGCAAAATTCGTTTCCGCCCTTAATTAATTTCTGAAAGTTATCATGGATCAATTGCAACAAATCATTGAGCAAGGCTTTGAACGTCGCGCCGAAATTACGCCGCGCAATGCTGATGCCCAGCTCAAGGAGGCGGTCGATAACGTCATTACTCAACTCGACCAAGGCAAGCTGCGCGTCGCGGAAAAAATCGATGGTCAGTGGATCACGCATCAATGGTTGAAGAAGGCTGTGCTGCTGTCGTTCCGCTTGGAAGATAACGCTTTCATCAAAGGTGGTTTCACCAATTACTATGACAAGGTTCCTTCCAAGTTTGCCGATTACAATAGCCGCGATTTTCGCGAAGGCGGGTTTCGCGTGGTGCCTCCGGCTGCCGCACGCAAAGGGGCGTTCATCGCCAAGAATGTAGTGCTGATGCCCTCCTATGTGAACATTGGCGCCTATGTCGATGAAGGCACCATGGTGGACACTTGGGCAACCGTCGGCTCGTGCGCGCAGATCGGCAAAAATGTGCATTTAAGCGGCGGTGTCGGTATCGGTGGCGTACTAGAGCCAGTGCAGGCTAATCCAACCATTATTGGTGACAACTGCTTCGTTGGCGCACGCTCGGAAATTGTGGAAGGCGTAATTCTGGAAGACAACGTGGTGATCTCGATGGGCGTTTTCATCGGACAAAGTACCAAGATATACGACCGCGAAACTGGCGAGGTCAGCTACGGACGAGTACCATCCGGCTCTGTCGTAGTCAGTGGCAGCTTGCCTTCCAAAGACGGAAGCTACAGTTTGTATTGCGCGGTGATTGTGAAAAAGGTGGATGCCAAAACCCTGTCAAAAGTAGGCATAAATGAATTGCTGCGAGGGATTTGACAGGGGAAGGCAAGCAAATTATTGAGCATCACAAAGTATAGTAACGAAACTTTGTATTTTAAGGGGCGCACGATGATTATTACACCATTACTGCAATTGGCCTCCACGAAGCAGGCTTCCGACTTGTTTTTCTCCGTAGGCGCGCCGGTCCATATCAAGATTGACGGTGTCACCATGCCGGTCAATGCACAGCTGCTGGAAGCTGATGTGGTTAAGCGGATTGCGTATGAAATGATGTCGCCGCAGCAAATTGCCGACTTCGAATCCTATATGGAAATGAATTTCGCATTCCGCGCCCAAGGAGTGGGTAATTTTCGCGTCAACGTTTTCCGCCAGCGTGGTGACATGGCTATTGTGGTTCGATACATCAGAGCGAAAATCGGAAACTCGGAAGATCTTCACCTGCCCGCCGTACTAAAAGAGTTGGTCATGGAAAAGCGTGGTTTGATATTAGTAGTGGGTGCCACGGGCTCCGGAAAGTCCACTACTCTCGCCTCGATGATAGATCATCGCAACAATTCTTCTAGTGGCCATATTCTCACCATCGAGGAGCCCATCGAATACATTTTCAGCCACAACAAATCCATCGTGAATCAGCGCGAAATCGGCACCGATACACTCACCTATGAAAGCGCTTTATACAGCGCGATGCGTGAAGCGCCGGATGTGCTGATGATAGGTGAAGTGCGTGATCGCGAAACACTCAAACACGCGCTGATCTTCGCGCAAACCGGCCATTTGTGCCTGACCACCTTGCACGCCAACAACAGTTATCACGCGCTGAACCGTATCGTGAATCTATTCCCGGCTGATTCGCGCCGGGGTGTCTTGGCTGATTTGTCGATGTGCATACGGGCGGTGATTTCACAACGGTTGGTGCGCAGCGTACAGGGCAAGCAAGTGCCTGCCGTTGAAATTTTGCTGAACACCTCGGTGATTGCCGACCAGATCAAAAACGATGAACTCGACAAGATTCGCGAGTCTATTGAGAAGAGCGTTTCCGGTGGTTCGCAAACCTTCGAGCAAGCGCTCTACAAGCTATTCAAAGCCAAGAAAATCACTAAAGACGAAGCATTACGTAATGCTGATTCGGCAAGCAATTTGTCTTCTCTGGTTGATTTTTCGGAGCGCACCGATACCCAAAAAGTGCCGATATTTTCTAACCAAGGTGATCCAAAAAATTCGCAAACTCCTGCAGATTTTGGCGGGATCAAGCTTAATCTGAATGAACCCAAATGAAGTTGTATGGTATTTCTAATTGCGACACCGTTAAAAAAGCGCGTGGCTGGCTGGCGCAACACAACATTACGGTCGAATTTCATGATTTCAAAAAGCTCGGGCTTGATATTTCCATTGCGCAAGGGTGGTTACAGCAAGCGGACTGGATCAAGCTGATCAATCGTAGCGGGCTAACCTGGCGAGGTCTGCCAGAACCGCGCAAACAGCTCATTCAAGACACGGCTACCGCACTCGTGCTGATGCTGGAAAAAACCAGCGTGATCAAGCGCCCTGTACTGGAACAAAACGGCAAGCTGCTGCATGTCGGTTTTGACGAAGCGGCTTATTCCAAAATTTTCAATCTGTCCTCATAAACTATCAATATGTCTGAAACACTACAGTTAGCCCAAGCCTTAATTGCCCGCCGCTCACTCACGCCCGACGATGCAGGCTGTCAGGACATACTAGTCGAACGTCTGGAAAAGCTCGGCTTCAAGATAGAGCGCATGCGTTTCGGCAACGTGGATAATTTATGGGCGCGGCACGGCACGGCTAGTCCCGTCGTTGTGTTTGCCGGGCACACCGACGTGGTACCTACCGGGCCAGTGGAGAATTGGTTCAGCCCGCCGTTCGAGCCGACCATACGCGATGGCATGCTGTATGGACGCGGCGCAGCGGACATGAAGACCTCCATCGCAGCATTCATCACCGCCATCGAAGCGTTTCTCGGGCAATACCCTAAACATAACGGTTCGATCGCCCTGCTGATCACTTCCGACGAAGAGGGTGTGGCGGTGGACGGCACGGTGCGCGTGGTGGAAGCGTTGAAAGCGCGCGGCGAGATGATCGATTATTGCATCGTCGGCGAACCCACTTCGAACAAGCTGGTCGGCGATATCATCAAAAATGGACGGCGCGGATCGCTCTCCGGCACGCTGATCGTCAAAGGTATCCAAGGCCACATCGCCTATCCGCATCTGGTGAAAAATCCCATTCACATGATTGCACCGGCGATCGCCGAACTCGCCGCTACTACCTGGGATAATGGCAACGAATATTTTCCGCCCACTTCCTGGCAAATCTCCAATATGAATGGCGGCACCGGCGCGACCAATGTCGTCCCCGGCACAGTTGAGATATGGTTCAACTTCCGCTTTTCCACTGCCAGCACCGAGCAAGGCCTGAAAGACAGAGTCCACGCGATCCTCGACAAGCACGGCGTGACCTACGACTTGAAGTGGGAATTGTCCGGCAAACCTTATCTCACTGCCAAAGGTAGTTTGGTCGCCGCCATCAGCCGCGCCATCGAACAGTCCTACGGCATCACGCCGGAACTTTCCACCAGCGGTGGCACCTCGGACGGACGCTTTATCGCCGACATCTGCCCGCAGGTAATCGAGTTCGGGCCATTGAACGCCACTATCCACAAACTCAATGAATGCGTCGGCGTCGCCGACATCGAGCCACTTAAACTTACCTACCAGCGCACCCTTGAAAACCTGCTCGGCAAATGAGCGATTATTCTTCAAAGGCCGCACAAAACCTCCACACCGTGCGCGATCACCTGCGCTTTGCGGTAAGCCGCTTTAATCAGGCCCAGCTGTTTTTCGGGCATGGCAGCAACGACGCTTACGACGAAGCCGCCTATCTGATCCTGGATACACTGCATCTGCCATTGGACAGGCTGGAACCATTTCTCGATGCGCAGCTTACCGATGACGAACGCACTGCAGTTTTGAGCATCATTCAGCAGCGCGTAGAAAAACGCATTCCCGCTGCCTATCTAACCCATCAGGCGATTTTGGGAGATTTCAGTTTTTATGTAGATGAACGCGTCATCGTGCCGCGCTCGTTCATCGCCGAATTATTGCTCGAACAACTCAGCCCGTGGATCGCCGCACCGGAAGAAGTCAATAACGTACTCGACCTGTGCACCGGTAGCGGCTGCCTCGCCGTCCTAGCCGCACATGCTTTCCCGTACGCTAGCATCGACGCAGTAGATTTATCTTCCGCTGCGCTGGCTGTCGCCGAACGCAACGTCACCGACTACGATTTACAAGACCGCGTGAGCCTGATCGAATCGGATTTGTTCGCTAAACTCAGCGGCAAGCAATACGACCTGATCATCAGCAACCCGCCTTATGTGGATGCCGGATCAGTCGCCGCGCTGCCGCAGGAATATCTGCACGAACCGAAAATGGCGTTGGGTAGCGGTCATGACGGACTGGATGCCACGCGCATCATCCTCAAGCATGCCGCGCAACACCTCAGTGAAAATGGTGTGCTGATTGTCGAGATCGGCCACAACCGTGACGTGCTGGAATCAGCCTACCCCAATCTGCCGTTTACCTGGCTGGAGGTCAGCGCAGGGGATGAATTTGTGTTCATGCTGCACCGCAACGATTTACTTTAATTCTAGCTCCTGGAAATTCAGAATTTCGCGATGAAGCGCAAGGAGCCGCACAGTGAATGACGGGACATACCGCAAAGGTAGGCGAGGAATGAGCGAGCACGCGACGCCGCGATTCGCCCGAAGTGGTTTAAGCAGGCAATCCGCAAAGCGGATGCTCGCAAAAATGGATTTATAAATGTCGGTCGATCACTACGAGAATTTCCCGGTCGCCTCTATCCTGATGCCCCGACGCCTGCGCAAGCCGGTCGCGGCGATCTACCATTTCGCCCGGGCAGCAGATGACATTGCTGATGAAGGCGAGCTATCAAACGAAGAACGTCTGAGACAGATCGACGAGTTCCGCGCCGCGCTCGCGCGCATAGAGCGTAATGAAGTTCCCCTCACCCCACTGTTCCAGAATCTCGCCGCAGAAGTCCATCAACACGCATTACCGATGCAGCCGCTCTACGATCTGCTTGATGCGTTCTCGCAAGATGTGGTAAAAAAACGCTACGCCAACTTTGACGAAGTGCTCGATTACTGCCGCCGCTCCGCCAATCCCATCGGCAATCTGCTGCTGCATCTTTATGATGAAGCCACTCCCGTCAACATCGCCTACTCGGACGCAATCTGCACCAGTTTGCAGATCATCAATTTTTGGCAGGATGTCGCCAGGGATTACGCCATCGGGCGCATCTACCTGCCGCTGGATGAGCTGGCGCAATACGGCGTGACCGAAGCGCAGATTGCGCAAGGCACCAGCAATGAAGCGTGGCGCGCATTGATGAAGTTCCAGGTGGATCGCGCACGCGCAATGATGCTGACTGGAAAACCTCTGGGAAGCATACTCACCGGACGTATCGGCTTGGAGATGCGCATGATCATCGCGGGCGGGTTGCGCATACTCTGCAAATTGAAAAACGTACAGTACGACATGTTCCGCCACCGCCCGGTATTAAAGCCGCACGACTGGGTTATCATGCTGGCCAAAAGTGCGCCGTATTAATTTTACAGACTGCCATGGATCCAAACCAATACTGTCAGGATAAGGCCTCCGCCAGTGGTTCCAGTTTCTATTACAGCTTCCTGTTTCTGCCCAAGGACAAGCGCCGCGCCATCACTGCGCTGTATGCCTTCTGCCGTGAGGTTGACGATGTGGTGGACGAATGCTCAGATGAACAAGTGGCGCACACCACGTTAAGCTGGTGGCGCATACAAGTGGCTGCAATTTATGGCGGTAAGCCGCAGCACCCGGTCGCACAGGCACTGGTACCCGTGGTGCAGCAATTTCATTTGGCACAGGAACATCTGCTGGAAATCATCGACGGCATGGAAATGGATCTCAACCAGTCGCGCTATGCCGATTTCAAATCGCTGCAACTATATTGCTACCGCGTCGCCTCGGTAGTCGGCCTGCTTGCCGCAGAAATATTCGGCTATACCGACCGCCAAACATTGAAATACGCACACGACCTCGGCATCGCCTTCCAGCTCACCAACATCATCCGCGATGTCGGCGAAGATGCGCGGCGTAACCGCATCTACCTGCCGATGGATGAATTGCAGCAATTCGGCGTAACCGCGGCGGATATTCTGAATGCAAAAGAAACCGAGAATTTCCAAAAGCTGATGGCATTTCAGGTTGAACGCGCGCAACACTATTACCAGCAAGCGCTCGAGCATCTCCCCGCAGCGGATCGCAAAGCGCAGCGCACCGGCCTGATCATGGCGGCGATCTATCA
>JANYHX010000185.1 GCA_025362155.1 Gallionella sp.
ATATGCGTGTCCACTGCAATAACAGGCTGGCCGAAGGCCGTATTGAGAATCACGTTGGCGGTCTTGCGGCCTGCCCCGGGCAATGCTTCCAGTTCCTCGCGGGTTTGCGGCACCTGTCCGCCATGTTTTTCCATCAGCAAATGGCAGGTCTGCATCACATGCTTGGCTTTGGTTTTATACAGGCCGATGCGCTGGATGAACTCGCGCACCTTTTCCTCGCCGAGCGCAAGTATTTTTTTCGGCGTGTTGGCAACCGGAAACAGATGACGCGTCGCGGCATTCACGCTGATATCGGTGGCCTGTGCCGACAACATCACCGCAACCAGCAGCTCGAACGGCGTGGAATATTTCAGCTCGGTGGTGGGGTGAGGATTGGCAGCGCGAAAACGCGTGAAGATTTCGAGACGTTTAGCGGGGTTCACAGTGCTTGCTGAGTCCTCTTGCCGTCAAGGAAATCGGTTTTATTAATGCCATCTACATAACTTTGCGCCAGCGTAGCTGCCTCCAGTATGTGAGAGAGATAGTCGGCTTGGCGCAACTCACCTTGGATCATACCGGAATCGCTTCCTTGAGAACATGGTCGCGGAATTTTGCCGGAAGATCGCCGGGAGTGAGGATATCAACCGGTATGCCGAGCAATTGCTCCAGTTCAATTTGAAGTGCACCCAAATTTAACAATGTGGTATCCGGCAAGGGGTCAACCAGCAGGTCGAGATCGCTGTTGTCCGTATCGCCGCCACGCAACACGGAACCGAACACGCGTGGATTGCGCGCGTGGTTTTGTTCAACCATGCGACAAATTTCGCTGCGGTGTGAAGCTAGTAATTTGGACGGTTTCATAATTGATGGCACATGCGCTCTTGCGTGCAATCATACAGAAAATTTGCAATTCCGTGCATGCGCCGAGAGCATCAGCGCGACCGGCAGTTCGAACGGCGTGGAATGTTCCAGCTCGGTGGTGGGATGTGGATTAGCTGCTTGCAGACGTAAAAATATTTCGCGGCGTTTAGCGGGGTTCATGGAATATTTTCAGTATAGACTGGATATCGCTGCGCTTAACCTCCTACATGGGCTGTGTTTCGTAGATTTTTTTAATTTCCTTAGAAAAGTTACTTTGCTGTCCAGTTGATGGAAAAGGGATAACGATACCTTTATTTCGGACTTTGAAGCCTTTGTCACTCAACCTTGATTCAAGCAAACGGCATACATTAGCCTTTACAAGAATAAATTCGATCTGTGTTGGGTTACTGAGATTTTCAAGATCTGCAATCAAATTTTCATAATTTTCCAAAATCTTTTTGTCACGATCTGTATCGCTGAACTTGTTGACTGACTCATATGTCGCATCGACTAAGAAATGGCCAGTATTTGCAAAATAATCTAAACCGTCTCGCTTATTTCGAGGTTTGAAATTAAGCAACTTCATCATCGCTGAAAACAATGGTTCACTAATACTTCCTTGATCATCATAAAAGTATTTACCTGAAGCAGGAGGAGATTCAAGGATAAATACAAATTTCAAGCATTTTGGAAGATATTTATTTCTCAAAGTTAAATAGTATTCTTTTTTCATTGAGCTTCTCTTCGGTTAGTCGGGCGCGCTATATCATGTCTCAATGCATCGCAGGCGCACACCCGCCATCCACCGGCGTGATGGTTGCACTGCTGCCTTTCAGCTTTTGTTCGGCGCGCAGGTTCAGCCAGTTCTTGCCGGCGATCAGCATACCCAGCGTGATGAAGGCACCGGGTGGCAGGATCGCGAGCAGGAAGCCGTGGTAGTTCGGCACGACTGTAATTACCATGAATTTTGCGGCGTCGCCGAACACCAGATCGATACCGGACAGCAGCGTGCCGTGACCGAAGATTTCACGGATGCCACCCAACACGGCCAGCACGGCGGTCAGCCCCAGTCCCATCGCAAGGCCGTCCAGCGCGGATTGCAGCGCGGGATTTTTGGAGGCGAAGGCTTCGATGCGCGCCAGCACAATGCAGTTGGTTACGATTAATGGAATAAAAATGCCTAGCACTACGTACAGCGAATACATATAGGCATTCATCCCGAACTGGATCACAGTGACCAGCACCGCGATAATTAAAATGAATACCGGGATGCGCGCTTCATTCGGCACGATATTGCGGATAGGCGCAATGGCCGCGCCGGACAAGGCCATCACCACGGCGGTCGCCAGGCCAAGGCTGACGCCGTTCACCACCGAGCTGCTTACGGCAAGGATGGGACACATGCCGAGCAGTTGCACCACGCCGGTGTTTTGTTTCCACATCCCGTTGTGGAAAATATCTTTGAATTCCTGAATGTTCATTTGTTACCCTCCTTGTTCCCTCCCCCTTGCACCCGCAAGGAGTAGGCCGGTGTGTTCCCCGCTGCCGCGCAGCGACCCTTCCGCACATGGGGGAGGGTTAGGGAGAGGGTGGGAGCTCGTTGATTCCCCCTCTCCCCGATCCTCTCCCGCAAGGGGAGAGGGGGTGAATGTTATTTGATGCTATGTAGCTTTTTCATTGTACCGGGACGAACAGTTTATCGCGGTTCGCTGCAAAATACTGCAACGCCTTATGCACTGCCTTTACCACCGCACGCGGGGTGATCGTGGCTCCGGCCATGTAATCGAATTGGCCGCCATCTTTTTTGACTTTCCAGTCGTTGTCCTTGGGATTTTCCAGCGAGGCGCCGTTGAAAAGGGTGATCCATTTGTTCCGGGCGATCTCGATGTAATCGCCCAGTCCCGGCGTTTCCTTGTGAGATATGACGCGCACGCCGCTGATCTTTCCATTCCCCGGGCCTTCGCTATTGATCGCAATAATCAGGCTGATTTTGCCGCTGTATCCGTCGGGCGCGATAACCTGCATCACGGCGATAGAGGGCTGGCCTTTCAGGCGGCCCCGGTAGACCACAGTCGCCTCCTCGTTGCCCAATAATTTATCCGCGCCCAGCTCGGCGGTGTCCTGGATGATGTCGTTGTCATACATTTCAGGCGACACGATTTGCGTGACCAGCTTCAGTTTCTCGGCTTCTTCGCTGCGCGCGATGGGGTCATGTGTCAGCTGGTAGGTCAAGGCGAGTAATGCCGTGCCGATCAGCGCAAAGAACAGCAGATTGAGCGCGGTAATAATCGAAGCCTTTGCCATCGTGCGCCTCATGGCTTGACCACTTTATTTTTTTTGTCCAACCCTTGATCTTTTTTGCCAAATACTTTCGGCTGGGTGTACAGCACGATCAATGGCACGCAGATGTTCATCAGCAACGTGGCGAATGCGACGCCGTCCGGGAACCCGCCGAATACGCGGATCAAATAAGTAAGCAGGGCTGCGCCCGCTGCATAGATCAGCTTGCCTTTATTGGTGGTGGGACTGCTGACCGGATCGGTGAGGATGAAGAATGCACCTAGTATCGCTGCACCGGAATACCAGTGGAACAGGGGCGCGGCGTAATGATGGGGATCAGCCAGATGAAAAATCGCGGCGATGAAGAACAGGGTAACTAGATAAGCGACCGGGATGTGCCAGCTGATGATGCGCGCTGCCAGCAGATACAGGCCGCCAAACAAAAATCCCCATGCCACCATTTCGCTGCCATGCCCGCCCAGCTGACCAAAAATCGGCATACCGAGAATCTGTGGCACTGACTGATCGAGATGCAAATGGGTCTTCAATGTATCCAGCGGCGTAGCCATGGTAACGGCATCCAGGGAGACGCTATTGGGCAGCCTGCTGAAAAATATATATTCCAGCTGGTCAAAAAATCCGAGCTCGACTTGCCCCAGCCCATGCGGCGCAATCCACTGTGTCATCTGCATCGGGAAAGAGATGATCAATACTGCGTAGCCGACCATGGCCGGATTAAATAAATTATTGCCCAGCCCGCCGTACAGGTGCTTGGCGATGGCGATTGCAAACGCTGTCCCAACCACGATCATCCACCACGGCGCCAGCGGTGGAATGGAAAGCGCCAACAACCAGGCGGTGAGCAGTGCGCTGTTGTCCTTAAGGAATGGCATGATCGGACGGTGACGCAGCTTGAGCATCAACGCTTCGGTACCCAGTGCGGTGATGCTGGCCAGCGTGATCGAAACCAGAATCGCCGGGCCGAAATACCAGACGTATAGCGCGATGCCGGGCAACATGGCCAGCAGCACCTTTAGCATGATTTGTGCGACGCTGTCTGGTTTGCTGATGAAAGGGGAAAAGAACATGTATTTAATTTCCGGGGGATTCGACAGTGTGCTCGACTTCAGACTTGGCCAATTCCCGAATATGTGCGCGGCTCGCTTCCAAAGTGGCGAGTTCCACTTGCTGTTGGGGAGTCAATGATTCGATTACGGCGGGCTGCGCAGATTTTTCTTTGGCGGCCAGCCTCTCCGCTCTTTCCAGTTTTTCACGTTCGATTCGGTGTTCGCGATATTCGTGACGTTCACGTGCCTGATCTGCGAGCTGCTTGTCGTGTTCGCGGACGCGGATCTCGCTTTTGGCAAAACGGTAAAACTGTACCAGCGGAATGTGGCTGGGGCAGACATAGCTGCATGCGCCACATTCAATGCAGTCGAATAAATTGAATTCCTGCGCCCTGCCGAACTCTTTGGATTGGGCGAACCAGAACAAATCCTGCGGCTGTAATTCTGCCGGGCACACATCGACGCAGCGCGTGCAACGGATGCACGGCATCGCAGGCGGAGGCGGCGGAAATAATTTTTTCGACGAAGCAATAATACAGTTGGTCGCCTTGACTACCGGCACGTGCACCCCAGGCAAGGGCATGCCCATCATCGGGCCCCCCATGATATAGCCATTGGTGTCGGCCAGCGCCTCACATAACGCAACCAGCTCATCAATGGGCGTGCCGATCAGCGCTTCGAAATTCTGCGCCTGGCGGACATTTCCCGCAACGGTAACAATACGCGACAGCAGCGGCTCACCAAACTGGATCGCGCGGTAAATAGTCAGGGCAGTGGCCACATTAAAACACTGCACGCCTTTTTCGGTAGAGCGCACTCCGGCAGCCACTTCGATGCCGGTCAGAACCCGCATTAGTTGCTTAGCCCCGCCACCCGGATAAATAGTAGGTACGACGATAACTTTCATCTTGTCGCCGCTGCTAGCCGCGGCCAATTGCATTGCGCGGATCGCTTCCGGCTTGTTATCTTCGATGCCGATCAGCACTTCTGCTGCATCCAGCATGAAGCGCATAATTTCCGCCCCACGAATAATTTCCAGGGCACGTTCGCGCATCAACATGTCATCGCAGCTGATGTAAGGTTCACATTCCGCCCCATTGAGAATCAGCGTGGTGATTTTTTGATGCCGCGCATCCGTCTTCAGATCACTGGGAAAGACTGCGCCGCCCAGACCCACGACTCCTGCCTTACGCAACAGGTGACGCAGTTCCGAATGCGAAGTTTGCTGGTAATCCACTCCGTTGTGCGTAATCCATTCATCCTTGCCATCGGGGATGAGCGTGACACACAGATCCGGCAGGCCAGAGTGATGCGCAACCAATTGCATGTCGATGGCAGTGACCGTGCCGGAGGTAGAGGCATGCACCGCGCTGGACAGTTGGCCTTCAGATTGCCCGATTTTTTGACCTTTGAGCACATGGTCACCAATCTGCACGATGGGTTTGGCGCGATTGCCCACATGCTGGTGAAAAGGAATGACTAATTTAGAGGGTAGGGGCGCACACGCGATAGGCCTTTGGGTAGACTGAGTCTTGTTGCTGGGCGGATGGATGCCACCATGAAAATGGTAAAGCTTGCTCATTGTGCCACGCCTGCTGCTTCTACTGGGGCCAAGGCGTACACCGGATATTTCCATTTCCAATTGGTGATTTTCTCTTCGATGACCAACATATCGATGCAGTCCACCGGACAAGGCGCGACACACAGTTCGCAGCCGGTGCACTCGGCCGCGATGATAGTGTGCATCTGCTTGGCCGCGCCGGAGATGGCATCTACCGGGCAAGCCTGGATACACAATGTGCAACCAATGCAGGTGTTTTCCTCAATGAACGCGACCGACTTAGCTTTTGGAGCGGCGGTGTCCCCGCCGAAAGGTTTGAATTCCACCCCGAGCAGATCGGCGAGCTTCTGTATGCCTTCTTCGCCCCCCGGCGGGCAGCGGTTGATGTCCGCATCACCTGCGGCAATGGCCGTGGCATAAGGCTTGCAGCCCGGGTAGCTGCATTGCCCGCACTGCGTTTGCGGCAGGATCGCATCGATCTTGTCCACCAGCGGGTTGCCCTCGGTACGGAATTTGATCGCGGCGAATCCGAGCACCGCGCCGAGCACGATAGCAATGGCTGCCATCGCCAGCAATGCATTTAACATTTGAGGCTTGCCATTACCTGATTAATCCGGAGAACCCCATAAAAGACAGGCTCATCAGGCCCGCAGTAACCATCGCGATCGCCGAGCCTTTGAAAATTGCCGGGACATCAGCTCCTTCCAGGCGCTCACGCATGCTGGCAAACAACACCATTACCATGGTAAATCCGAGCGCGCCGCCTAGCCCGAAGAAAATGGATTCCATGAAATTGTGCTTGGCCTGCACATTTAGCAGCGGAATACCCAGCACTGCGCAGTTGGTGGTAATCAGTGGCAGATAAATACCCAGCACCTGATACAGCACTGGACTGGTTTTCTGCACCACCATTTCTGTAAATTGCACAATGCCGGCAATCACCACAATGAATGATAGCGTGGTCAGATAAGACAGCTCAGGGCCGAGCAGATAATGGTTGATCAGGTAGCTGGAACCGGAGGCGAGGGTCAATACGAAAGTAGTGGCCGCACCCATGCCGATGGCAGCCTCCAGTTTTTTGGAAACGCCCATAAACGGACACAGCCCGAGGATTTTGACCATCACGATGTTGTTTACAAACACCGCACTCAACAAAATAAGCAAATATTCAGTCATCAACACACCCTTTAAAACAGGCGCGGATTATCCCCTCATTCATATACCGCTTCAACTTCATTTGGGCATATGAATATTCCGGAAAGTTAGATGTGTTTCAGCTAGGGATTTTGTTTTCACCGTGAAGTGCGTGCCTCGAAAATTCAGAGTTCGCCCAAATGCCCCACAAGGGGACGCCGATCCGCTACGGGCAAAGGCAGCCCGTGCGGAGTCGTCAGCAAGGCGCGAAAAATTTTTAGCAGCGCTGCATATGGGTTATATGCAAGCAATAAATATTTTCCGCAACGCAGCATAGCCAGCGACTTGGCTGTCGTATTTTGACAGCTTAGTCGAATGGCTAGTAGTTGGATCAGTTGGGATACAACGAAGTTGCTGTGTAGGCTAATCTTCAGGTTATGCCGGAACTAAAATCTGGATTTTCACGCCCTTAAATTTCTATGCGGGTACCCATTTCTATCACACGATTGGCTGGAATTTTCAAGAAATCTGCCGCATGCATAGAGCTTCGGTATAACGTGAGAAAGAGACGTTCGCGCCACCTGACCATGCCGGGCTTGGAGGTGCTAATGATGGTGACGCGGGAAATGAAAAATGAGGAGGTCATGAGATCGAAGCTCAATCCTCGGGTGGCACATAATTCCAGAGAGGCGGGAATATCCGGCGTTTCCATGAAACCGTAAAAAACCTTTACCAGATAAAAGTTCTTGCCCAGATCCTTGATCAAAATCCGGTTACCTTTTGTGACATAGGGCTTGTCCTCGACCACCACAGTAAGCAATACGTTGCGTTCGTGCAGCACCTGATTGTGTTTAAGATTGTGCAGCAACGAGGAAGGCGCGCCTTCTCCCATGCTGGTCAGGAAGATCGCGGTGCCATGCACTCTGGGTACATCAGTGATGCCGTCGATAATGACTTGCATAGGTACCGACTGGCGCCCAATCTCTTCATACAACAATTTCCTGCCGTGCTTCCATGTTGTCAGTACCGTGAAAGATAACACCGCAACCCCGATTGGGAACCAGCCACCTTGGGGAATTTTAATGGCATTGGCCGCAAAATAAGTCATGTCCACAATGAGCAAAATGGTGACTAACGGAATGGAAAAGAGCAATGGCCAACGCCAGAAAAATATAATCAGGAAGGCGATCAATATCGTGGTAATCGTCATGGTGCCGGTCACCGCGATGCCATAAGCCGCACCCAGATTGCTGGAAGTGTGGAAGGCTAGAACCAGAAACACGACCGCCGCATACAGAGTCCAGTTGGTAAAGGGCACATAGATTTGCCCGCGCGCCTGGTCAGAGGTCTGGCGTATTTTCATACGTGGCAGAAAACCCATTTGTACCGATTGGTTAGCTATCGAGAACGCACCGGATATGACAGCTTGTGAAGCAATCACCGTTGCGGCGGTGGCAAGCAACACCATGGGCACCAGCGTCCAGGCAGGCCCGAGCAGATAAAATGGATTCTCTATGGCTTGCGGACTATGCAGCAGCAACGCACCTTGCCCGAAATAATTTAATACCAATGCGGGCAGCACGAAAGAAAACCACGCGAGGCGGATGGGATATTTACCAAAATGCCCCATGTCGGCATATAACGCTTCGCCGCCGGTTATGACCAGAACAATGCCACCCAGAGAGAGGAAAGCAACGCGCGGATCCGCGCTTAAAAAGCGCCAGGCGTATATAGGGTTGAGTGCCCACAATACTTGGGGACTATGCGCGATGGAAATAAGGCCGAATACCGCCAGACAAGCAAACCAGATAATCATGATCGGGCCAAATGCCATGCCCACTGTGCCCGTGCCGCGTTTCTGGATAAAAAATAATCCGGTTAAAACGATAATGGTAATGGGTAAAATATAACTCTTGAATTGTTCCGAAACGAGATTCAGTCCTTCCACTGCCGACAGTACCGAGATTGCCGGGGTAATCATGCTGTCACCATAAAACAGCGCGGCGGCAAACACCCCGAGTACGGTGAGAAACCATTTTAATCTGGGTTGGTGCGAGGTCATTTCGCTTACCAACGCCAGCAAAGCCAGCGATCCGCCTTCCCCATGGTTATCGGCGCGCATCATGATGATCACATATTTGAGCGAGACCAGCAGCATGATGGTCCAGAACATCACCGACAACACCCCGAGGATATTGGCTTCTACAACCGGCAGCGGATGAGAGCCGCTAAAAGTTGCCTGCAATGCATATAGCGGACTGGTACCAATATCGCCATACACTACACCAATTGCACCCAATACCAAGGGAGAGAATTTTTGTTTCGTTTGCGTGCTGCTCATATTTCCAGCGCTCTCTGGAGAAGAATGGGACGGCACTCTACGCTTGCGTTAGGTTGAATGCAATCTGAGCGCACTTGTATAATGAAAATCGCAGGGGGCTGTGTTACCTCCAGCGAGTATCTATCTGGAGAGGTAATGAAACCAAATATATCGAACAACCTCGTCTGGCATCATGCCACGGTAACCCGCGAACGCCGTGAGACATTGAACGGGCATCGCAGTGTGATGTTGTGGTTCACAGGCCTTTCTGGTGCCGGCAAATCCACCTTGGCTCATGCTGTCGAAGAACACCTGCACCAGAATGGATGCCGAACTTTTACTTTCGATGGCGACAATGTGCGCCACGGGCTATGTTCCGATCTGGGATTTTCACCGCAAGATCGCGTCGAAAATATTCGGCGCGTGGGTGAAATGGCCAAGCTGTTTCTGGAAGCAGGCGTCATTGCGCTGACTGCTTTTATTTCCCCCTTCCGCGCCGACCGCGAGAAAGTACGTTCGTTGGTACCGCATGGCGAGTTTCTGGAAATCTATTGTAGTTGTTCGCTGGAAATCTGCGAAGGGAGGGATATTAAAGGTCTTTACAAGCGCGCTCGCGCAGGTGAGATTAAAAACTTTACCGGTATTTCTTCGCCCTATGAAGTGCCCCAGGACCCGGATCTGGTAGTAGATACGGGCGGACTATCTTTGGAAGCTTCCGTGACCAAAGTCGTCCAGCTTTTGCGCGAGCGCGGTGTGATCGAAACAGACGGCATTGATCAATGAGTGTAAGCAGGGTACCCATAAACTTGTTGGAAGAAGTCGAGATAATCGCACGAGCAGCGGGTGCGGCGATCATGGCAGTTTATGCGGGGGATTTTTCAACGCAGGAAAAAGAGGATAAATTGCCACTGACTGATGCGGATACCGCAGCACATAAAATCATCATTCAGCGCTTGGGACAGTTGCGGCCGATATTGCCCGTTCTCTCCGAGGAGGCGGTCGGAGATTTTTCCGGTGCAGATCATTCCGGGCGTTATTGGCTGGTCGATCCGCTCGATGGCACCAAGGAATTCATCAAACGCAATGGGGAATTTACGGTCAACATTGCGTTGATCGAAAATGGCCGTTCTATTTTGGGAGTAGTGTACGCGCCCGTGCTCAATGTGACCTACTTGGCCGCTGAAGGATTAGGGGCATTCAAGGCAGGAGCAGACGGAATATATACAGCGATTGGTGTTGCCGAACACCAAGAGGGTACATCTTGGCGCGTCGTCGCAAGCCGCTCCCATGCAGAAGATTCATTAGCAGCATTTTTGCAACAACTGGGTTCATATGAGTTGGTTTCGATGGGAAGCTCACTGAAATTTTGCCTGGTGGCGGAAGGGGTTGCCGATATTTACCCGAGAATGGGGCCGACCTCTTTATGGGATACGTCAGCCGCCCAATGCATAGTGGAACAGGCGGGAGGCAGGGTAATTCAATGGACAGGCGAGCCGCTTTCTTACCTCAACCCTCATACGGTTCTCAATCCTTTTTTTTTGGTTCATGGAAGAAGTGCGGTTAATTGGGCCGAGGTAATTCGGGGCTTGTCTCAGACGCCTGTATAATATCGCCTTGCAGTCACTGTTTTTTTGTTGCGCAGTGACAGTGCTAACAGTTTAGAGGTTCGCGTGAGTGACAAAATTAATATCGAGGTTGTGTACGCCCTGTCCCATGAGCAAATCCTGCTCACGCAAGCAGTGCCAAGCGGTACGACCGTCGCTGAGGCCATTCAAGCAAGTGGCGTGTTGCACAAACATCCCGAGATCGATTTGGCCAGTAACAAGCTGGGAATATTCGGCAAGCTGACCAAGGCAGATACGTTGTTGCGCGATAAGGATCGCATCGAAATTTATCGCCCGTTGATTGCCGACCCCAAGGAAGTGCGCCGCAAGCGTGCGGAAGAGGGGAAGGCCATGAAAAAGGGTGGCGGTGAAATCTGATGCTGGATTATGACCTGCATTGCCATTCCAATATTTCCGATGGCACCCTTACGCCCGCCGACTTGGTAAATCGCGCGGCCGGGCGCGGTGTGAAGGTAATGGCGCTGACCGATCACGATGATATGGATGGCCTGGCTGAAGGGCGTGTCACTGCGGCTCAACAGGGCATGACGTTCATTAACGGTGTTGAAGTTTCCGTGTCGTGGCGTACCCACACTTTGCATATTGTCGGCTTGGGCATTAATCCTGATTATCCGCCCCTGGTGGAAGGCTTGCGCAGTGTGCGCAGCGGGCGCGGCGAGCGCGCGCGCAAAATGTCGGAGGCGTTGGCCAAGGCCGGCATCGGCGGCGTGCTGGAAGGTGCCTATCATTTCGCGGGAAATCCCAACATGATAGGGCGCACTCACTTTGCGCGTTATCTGGTCGAGGCCGGGCATTGCAAGGACGTGAAAAGCGTGTTCAATCGCTATCTGGTCAAAGGCAAGCCGGGGTATGTGCCACATCAATGGGCTACTTTGCGGGAGGCAATTAATTGGATACACGGCAGCGGGGGGATTGCGGTGTTGGCGCATCCGGGCCGTTATATGACCGGGCGCAGCGGCATGGGAAAAAAGACCATGCACGAATTACTGACGGAGTTCGTCGAGTTGGGCGGGCAAGCGCTGGAGGTCGTCACCGGCAGCCACACACTGGAACAATATGCCGAGTTTGCGCGTTATGCCGAAGAATTTAATTTAATGGCTTCCTGCGGTTCCGATTTTCATGGGCCGGGCGAGAGCTACCGGGATATGGGCAGGCTGCCGGATTTTCCGTTGGGCTGTCGTCCGGTGTGGAACGCATGGGAGCAAGATGCAGCCGTGAAAGTGTGTTGATGGCTCAATTTTTTACCATACATCCCGACAACCCTAACCCGCGCCTGATACGGCAAGCAGCCGAAGTATTGCGTAACGGCGGGATATTAGTTTATCCCACTGACTCCGGCTATGCGCTGGGTTGCCATCTGGATGACAAGGATGCCGTGACGCGCATACGCCAGATACGCAAACTGGACGAACATCATCATATGACGCTGATGTGCCGCGACCTTTCAGAAATCTCGCGCTACGCCCAAATGGACAACGCGAAATTTCGCCTGCTGAAAAGCAACACACCGGGTAGTTATACCTTTATTCTGGCAGCGACCAAAGAGGTGCCGAAACGCTTGCAACATCCCAAGCGCAGCACCATCGGCATTCGTATTCCTGATCACCCAGTGGCGTTGGCTTTGCTGGAAGAATTGGGCGAACCGATGTCCAGTTGCACCCTGATTTTGCCCGAAGAAGAGCAGCCGCTGAAGGACGCGGAGCACATACGTGCATTGCTGGAAAAGAAAGTGGATCTGGTAATTGACGGCGGAACGATAGGCACAGATTTTACTACCGTAATAGATTTGACGGGTGAAATGCCAGTGCTACTGCGACGCGGCAAAGGCAATCTCGCCCCGTTTGGAGTTGAAGAATTGCAGGCTGGTTGAAACTTGTCAGAATGGGACGTGTAGATGCACATAACAGAAAAAATCCCAGTCTACGAAAAACACGAAATTTAATGTTGTTTGGATTTTCGTGTTTTTCGTGTCTTTCGTGGACAATGCGTAACACCAACTACGGAATCAAAAAATAATGCAACCAGAACAACTCATCCAAACCGTCGCCCTCGCGGCAATACCCGTGCTATTCGCCATCACTTTGCACGAAGCGGCGCATGGTTATGTAGCGCGGCATTTTGGCGATATGACTGCGCATCAGGCAGGGCGCATTAGCCTCAATCCCCTGCGCCATATCGATCCAGTCGGTACGATATTGTTGCCCTTACTCACCTTGTGGGTGGGTGGGATTCTATTCGGCTGGGCCAAGCCGGTGCCGGTCAATTTCGCCGCGTTGCGCCGCCCCAAAAAAGATATGCTGTGGGTTGCGATCGCCGGCCCGGCTGCTAATCTGGTCATGGCAATGGGTTGGGCAATGATCTATAAATTGGGATTTTCCTTTCCGGGAAATTATTTTGCCGAGCCATTGATGGGCATGGCCGACTGGGGAATTAAAATAAATGTGGTGCTGATGGTGTTGAACCTATTACCGCTTCCGCCGCTGGATGGCGGACGCGTCGCCGTCAGCCTGCTGCCGCATCGCCAGGCCTTTCAATTGGCTAAAATCGAACCTTACGGAATGTTTATCCTGATCTTTCTGGCAATCACGCCGGTGTTAAGTTGGGTACTTTCGCCGCTCATCAAGTTGGTGTACAAATTACTTGCGTTGTTATTTGGAATTTAATCATGTTTGCTGATCGTGTGTTATCAGGTATGCGCCCCACCGGAAGTTTGCATCTGGGGCATTACCATGGAGTTTTGAAAAACTGGGTGCAGATGCAGAATGAATTTGAATGCCTGTTCTTCGTGGCTGATTGGCACGCGCTGACCACGCATTACGACACACCACAGGTCATCGAACAAAGTGTCTGGGACATGGTGGTGGACTGGCTCGCGGCGGGCGTCAATCCGGCACGCGCGACATTGTTCATTCAATCCAGGGTGCCGGAACATGCCGAGTTGCATCTGTTGCTATCGATGATCACACCGCTGGGCTGGCTGGAGCGCGTCCCGACTTACAAGGATCAGCAGGAGAAACTTTCCGAAAAAGATTTGAGTACCTATGGATTTCTCGGTTATCCCTTGCTGCAAAGCGCGGATATTCTGATTTACCGTGCTACGCAGGTGCCGGTGGGTGAAGATCAGGTGCCGCATATCGAATTCACCCGCGAGATCGCACGCCGCTTTAATCACATTTACGGACGCGAACCCGGCTTTGAGCAAAAGGCCGAAACCGCGGTAAAAAAACTCGGCAGCAAAAAAGCCAAGCTGTATTTTGAGTTGCGTACCCGTTTTCAGGAGCAGGGCGACGATGATGCATTGGAATCCGCCAAATCCCTGCTGGATGAACAACAAAGTCTCAGCCTCGGTGACCGGGAACGGCTGTTCGGCTACCTTGAGGGTGGCGGCAAGATGATATTGTCCGAGCCGCAAGCCATGCTCACTGCAGCTTCGAAAATGCCTGGGCTGGATGGGCAAAAGATGTCCAAGTCTTACAACAACACCATCAGCCTGCGCGAAGACGAAGCCAGCGTGACCAAAAAAATACGCACCATGCCTACCGATCCGGCGCGCATCCGCCGTACCGATGCAGGTAATCCCGATAAATGCCCGGTGTGGGCGCTCCATCAGGTTTATTCCAATGAGCAAACGCGGCAGTGGGCGATGAAAGGTTGCAAGAGCGCGGGCATCGGTTGCCTCGAATGCAAACAGCCGGTGATCGATGCGATATTGGCGGAACAACGCCCGATGCGCGAGCGCGCGCAACTCTATCTGGATGATCCGGCACTGGTGCGCAATATCATCGCCGACGGCTGCGAAAAGGCGCGCAAACTGGCAGCGGAGACCATGCGCGATGTGCGCGAGGCGATGGGAATCAGTTATACCTGACCACGTCATGCCAGACCACGAGATAATGGAAGCACAACTGCCACTTGTTCCCCTCGCCCGCATCCACGGCGAGCCGCTGCTGGTATTGCCGCGGGATTTATATATTCCGCCGGACGCGCTGGAACTGGTGCTGGAAACTTTTCAGGGGCCGCTGGATTTATTGCTGTATCTGATCCGCAAGCATAACCTTGATGTGCTGGATATTCCGATGGCGGAATTGACCCGGCAATACATGAGCTACATAGAGATCATGCAGAAGCATCGCCTCGAACTGGCAGCGGATTATCTGCTGATGGCGGCGGTGTTGATCGAAATAAAATCGCGCATGTTACTGCCGCGTGCGGCCAAGGCCAGCGACGAAGATGGCGAGGACCCGCGCGCCGAGTTGATGCGCCGTCTGCTGGAATACGAGCAAATGAAATTGGCTGCGCAAAAGCTCAACGAACTGCCGCAAGCCGGGCGAGATTTTGAGATCGTACAGGTGTTGATCGAAAACACCGTAAGTGTACGTCTGCCTGAAGTCAGCGTAGAAGATTTGCGCCTGGCCTGGCTAGGGCTGCTGGCTCGCACCAGGCTCAATATGCATCACAAAGTGCGCCGCGAACAACTCTCGGTGCGCGAACAAATGGCCCACATCCTGCGCTGTCTGCAAGGTGGTGAATTTGTTGAATTTGGTAAACTGTTTGATGTGGAAAGCGGCTTGCCAAAACTGGTGGTCACCTTTATTGCCATTCTCGATCTGGCCAAAGAATATCTGATTGAAATCCAACAAAGTGAAACATTGGGGAATATCTATGTCCGCACAAGTCGAGCCCTTACCGCCGAGTGAAATAATAATATTTCCCATGCGTGATGAGCCTCTGGATACCCTTGGGGATGCCCTCGACACACAGCCACTCAAGCGCATTATTGAAGCGGCGTTATTGACGGCTAGTGAACCTTTATCTATTGCAGAGTTAAAAAAACTCAGTGATGTGCCGCTGGATCATCGCCAAATCGAAACGTTGCTCGAAGAACTCACAGTAGACTGGCAAGGTCGTGGTGTCGAACTGACCCGTGTGGCAAACGGCTGGCGCTTCCGTGCCAGACCGGAAATGCAGCCCTACCTGGACAGACTCAATCCGCAAAAACCACCGCGTTATTCGCGTGCCGTGCTGGAAACCCTTGCCATTATTGCCTACCACCAGCCCGTCACACGCGGGGACATCGAGGAAATACGCGGGGTCGCAGTCTCCGCACAAATTCTTAAAACACTGGAAGCGCGCGGCTGGGTGGAAATAGTCGGCACTCGCGATACCCCCGGAAAACCGGAATTATTCGCCACGACCAAGCAACTGCTGGACGACCTTAATCTGCGTGCGCTGCAAGAGCTTCCATCACTGCAAGAGATCGGTGCGTTGCTGGAGCAAGACATAGCAGTAGCCGAATAAAACAGTTTCGGCATGAACTCAATTCGATCCCGCGATAATCCGTTTTTCAAGGAGCTCGCCAAACTTTCTGGTTCGGCGCGGCAGCGCAACAAATCCGATCAGACATTGCTGGACGGGGTGCATTTGTTGGCGGCGTATCTGGATGCCGGAATGATGCCGCAACACATCTTGTTGAACGCGACCGCATTGCAGGATAAAGAAATGGCTGCGTTGCTCAAACGTTTAAAAGACGTGCCCCTCACGCAACTGGATGACAAATTGTTTGCTGCACTCAGTGAGCTGAAAACGCCTGGTGGTATTCTCGCATTGATCGATTTACCTCAACCGGAGGTGGTTATTGCACCGAGCGGTTTCACCTTGCTGCTGGAGGACATTCAGGATCCCGGCAACCTGGGCTCCATGCTGCGCTCGGCGGCGGCGGCAGGGTGTGATGCGGTGTTTCTGTCCCCAGGATGCGCCGATGCGTGGTCGCCGAAAGTGTTGCGCGCTGCGATGGGCGGGCATTTTGCATTGCGTATTTATGAGCAGCAGGATTTGTTGGACGTGGCTAAAACATTTTCCGGGGCATTGCTGGCAGCCAGTCTGCAAGCCAGCGACAGCCTGTATGACTGCGACCTGCGCAGCAATATCGCCTTTTTGGTGGGCAACGAAGGGGCAGGGCTGTCTACCGATTTATTGAATCTGGCTACACAGAAAATCAGTATTCCGATGCCGGGGAAAGTTGAATCGCTGAATGCAGCCGCTGCGACGGCTATTTGTCTGTTCGAGGCGGTACGGCAACGTAATTCCAATTCGCATTAGAACAGGTTCGCTTTGGAAACGATTGCGTTGGTATCTCCCAAGTGGGAAGGCAGCGTGCTGCGAAACGCAAATGAAAACGGGGAAGCAAACTCGCGCTTGCTTCCCCGTTCGTTTTTTCAGAACTTAACTCTTTTTGTTCTCGATCATCTCGTGCACCATCGGTGCCAAAATGATTTCCAGTGCGTAGCTCATTTTACCGCCGGGCACGACCAGCGTGTTAGCGCGCGACATGAAGGAATTGGGGATCATGGTCAGCATATACGGGAAATTCACACCCTTGGGATTACGGAAACGAATGATGACAAAACTTTCATCCGGAGTCGGGATGTCCCGCGCGATAAATGGATTGGAAGTGTCCACGGTAGCAACGCGCTGAAAATTGATATCGGTGCGCGAGAACTGCGGCGTGATGTATTTGATGTAGTCCGGCATGCGACGCATGATGGTATCCACCGTGGCTTCAGCCGAATAGCCACGTTCCGCGCCATCGCGATGTATTTTCTGGATCCATTCCAGATTGACCACCGGCACTACGCCTATGCCTAGATCCACATATTTGGCTGCATCGTGTTTGCCGTCGGTAGCCAAGCCATGCAGGCCTTCGTAGAACAACAGGTCAGAATCCTGCTCAATATCTTCCCACGGAGTGAATACGCCCGGTTTCAGGTTGGTGAGGCCAAAATGCCTGTTATGCAGGGCGGCTTCTTCTTCGCTATGCACGTAATAACGGCGTTTGCACATGCCGGTTTCACCGTATGTTTTGAAGGTCTCTTCGATTTTGTCGAAATGATTTGCTTCCGGGCCGAAATGACTGAAAGTATTGTGCCCTTTGGAGGCAGCTTCTGCGGCGGCAGCACGGAACGCCATGCGATCCAGACTGTGCAAACTGTCCCCTTCAATGATTGCTGCTTGTATGCCTTTTTCACCACGAATTTCGCTTCTTCTTTCGATGGAAGGAGGAGGGATGCGAACATTCTTCCTTTTCTCACGGCGAAACAGGTTTTCGAAAGCACGTTTTACCGTAGTGGTGCCTGCGCCGGACGAACCGGTTACAGCAATCACGGGATGTTTGCGGGACATAGTGACTTCCTCCTTAGGGGATTTATAAAATTTTTAGGCGGCGATTCTAGCAGAATGCCTTCCTTTGACATAGCGGACATGTGCCGGGCTAATGATGCCGTTATAATGGCGACCTTATCAGACCCTATCGAAAATAAATGCAGCAGGATTTCCAGTCACCCAATAACCCGACCAGGGATTACCAACCCAAGGTCATCGAAATCGCCGCACAACAGCACTGGAATGACACTCAGGCCTTTCGCGCCACCGCGAAGTCTGACAAACCCAAGTATTACTGTTTGTCGATGTTTCCTTATCCATCCGGCAAGTTGCACATGGGGCATGTGCGCAACTACACCATCGGCGACGTGCTGTCGCGCTACCGCCGCATGAAGGGCTTTAATGTACTGCAACCGATGGGCTGGGATGCTTTCGGCCTGCCTGCGGAAAATGCCGCGATCCAGAACAATGTGCCGCCCGCCAAGTGGACTTACGACAACATCGCCTACATGAAGCAGCAGCTCCAATCGCTGGGCTTCGCCATCGACTGGTCGCGCGAATTGGCAACCTGCAAGCCGGATTATTATAAATGGAACCAGTGGCTGTTCCTGCGCATGCTGGAAAAAGGCATCGCCTACAAGAAGACGCAAGTGGTGAACTGGGACCCGGTAGACCAGACTGTGCTGGCCAATGAACAGGTGGTAGACGGACGCGGCTGGCGCACCGGCGCAATTGTGGAGAAGCGCGAAATACCGGGCTACTATCTCGGCATTACGCAGTTTGCCGAAGAACTGTTGGCTGACCTCGACAAGTTGCCCGGCTGGCCGGAGCGTGTGAAAACCATGCAGGCCAACTGGATAGGCAAGAGCGTCGGTGTGCGCTTTGCATTTACGCATGACCTCCGCGATGCGTCGGGCACGGCCATTAACGAGGGCAAGCTGTGGGTTTTCACCACGCGTGCCGACACCATCATGGGCGTGACGTTTTGCGCTGTGGCTGCCGAGCATCCGCTGGCTGAACATGCCGCGCAAAATAATCCTTCGCTCGCTGCATTCATAGCCAAGTGCAAGCGTGGCTCGGTGATGGAAGCTGACATGGCGACCATGGAAAAAGAGGGCATGGACACCGGCCTAAAGGTCACGCATCCGCTGACCGGCGAACAAGTGCCGGTATGGATAGCAAACTATGTGCTAATGAGTTACGGCGACGGCGCGGTGATGGCGGTGCCGGCGCATGATGAGCGCGATTTCGGGTTTGCGAAGGAATACGGGCTGCCGATCAAACAAGTTATTTCAAAAGATGGTGATCTTGAAAAGACTCTAGATAGTGGCATCAATCCCCAAGCAAGCATGTTTGAAAGCTCACAACTCCGAGGAGAGCATGAAGTCTTGCTGAAGCAGAATATCGCATTGCTCAGATTTAGCTCTGAGCAATGGAAAGCTTGGTACGACACAAAAGAAGGCGTCTGCATCAACTCTGGCAAATACGACGGCCTGAACTACCAGCAGGCCGTGGATGCCATCGCCGCCGACCTCAAGGCCAAAAACCTCGGCGACAAGCAGGTGCAATGGCGTCTGCGCGACTGGGGCATTTCGCGCCAGCGCTACTGGGGCTGTCCGATACCCATCATTCATTGCGATAGTTGCGGCTCGGTGCCGGTGCCCGACGATCAGTTGCCGGTGACGTTGCCGGAAGACTGCGTGCCGGACGGCTCCGGCAATCCGCTGCTCAAGCGCCCCGATTTTTTGAATTGCACTTGCCCGCAATGTGGCAAGCCTGCCAAGCGCGAGACCGACACGATGGACACCTTCGTGGATTCGAGCTGGTATTACGCGCGCTATGCCAGCGGCTTCAGGCCTGACGCAATGGTTGACGAGGAGACCAGTTACTGGATGCCGGTGGACCAATACATCGGCGGCATTGAACACGCCATCCTGCACCTGCTTTACTCGCGTTTCTGGACCAAGGTGATGCGTGACCTCGGTCTGGTCAAATACGACGAGCCTTTTGCCAATCTGCTGACGCAGGGCATGGTGCTCAACCACATATTTTCGCGCCGCAACGACAAGGGCGGCATCGAGTACTTCGCGCCGGAAGAGGTCAAGCTGAATAAGGATACACAGGGCAAAGAACTGGGTTATACCTTGCTTAAGGATGGCCAGCCGGTAGATTTTCAGGGCATGGGCACCATGTCGAAATCCAAACGTAACGGGGTTGATCCGCAAGCCATCATAGATCAGTATGGTGCAGACACTGCACGCCTGTTCATGATGTTCGCCGCCCCGCCGGAACAGACCCTGGAGTGGGCCGACTCCGGCGTTGAGGGCGCGCACCGCTTTTTGAAACGCGTGTGGGCATATGCTGTAGATCAAAAAATCGAAATTTCATCAGGTATCCAATATTCAAAAAACAACACTTCTGATTTGGGTTCAATCCCAAAAGATGTAATGTCATGGCGCAGAGAGTTTCATGTTCTATTACGTCAAGCAAATTACGATCTCGGTCGCCATCAATTCAACACGGTTGTCTCGGCATGCATGAAACTGCTAAATGAGCTGGAAAGAATTCCAGACGGGAATTCAACAGGTATGGATACCTCTGGAGATTTAAGTGCTACGGCTAAATTCATGGCCGAGGGCTTCTCCATCCTGTTGCGCATTCTTTCGCCGATCTGCCCGCACATCGCCCATGCGTTGTGGCGCGAACTCGGCTATGGCGATGATATTCTGAATGCTTGCTGGCCGGAGCCGCTAGCGGAGGCACTGGAACAAGATGAGATTGAGCTGGTGTTGCAGGTGAACGGAAAATTGCGCGGCAATTTACGTGTTGCAAAGGACACCGATAAAGCTACGTTGGAGAAATATGCGCTGGCTCACGAAGCGGTGCAGAAATATCTTTTGGGCGGGGTAGCAAAGAAAATTATCGTCGTGCCCGGTCGTTTGATTAACGTTGTCGTTTAGGAAAAAACTTGCGCGCATTGCTTCAATCATTCACCCTGCTGCTTATGGCCGTATTACTGGCCGCATGCAACTTCCATCTGCGCGGGCAAGCCGGCATGCCGTTCAATACTTTATATTTGGATGCAGCGAATCCAGCTACACCTTTTATTAAAGAATTACGCCGCGCTCTGGAATCGAATAAAGTGAAATTAGTCGACACTGCCGGGCAAGCCGATGTGGTGCTTAATATCGTTTTTGAAACTCCCGATAAACAGATTCTTTCATTGAATAGTAGCGGCCGCGTAAATGAATTTCAATTGTTCTACCGCGTTTCCGTGCGTGCTTATGATCTCAAGAGACAAGACTGGATTCCTGCGGAAGAGTTTGTGATGCACCGCGATTACAGATACGACAACAACAACGTTCTTGCCATGGAGGCTGAGGAAACATTGCTCTACCAGAGCATGCGTTCAGACATGGTGCAGCAAATCGTACGGCGTTTGAGCCGAGCCAAACCGTATCCCCAGCCACAGTAAATAATAGCCATGCCCATCACCAGCGAAGATTTGCAGCGCCAACTCACTTCCGGTTTGAAGCCATTGTATGTGGTGTTTGGCGACGCGCTGTTACTGGCCATTGAAGCAGGGGATATTATCCGTGCAGCGGCGCGCGCAGCCGGATATAGCGAACGCGAAACCCACATCGCCGAGCAGCACTTCAAATGGAGCGAGCTACGACATAGCGCACAAAGTCTGTCGCTATTCGCCTCGCGCAAGGTCATCGATCTGCGCATTCCATCTGGCAAGCCGGGTGTGGAAGGCGGCCAGGCATTGCAAGACTATTGTGCCAATTTGAGTGAAGGTGTGCTTACGTTAATTATTCTGCCGAAGCTAGACAAGGCAACTCAAAACAGTAAATGGTTTGGTGCGTTGCAACAATATGGCGTGCTGATTTCCGCCGATGATATTCCGCGTAGTGCATTACCACGCTGGATCGCAGGGCGCCTCAAACGACAGCAACAAATGGCAGACAACCCCACTTTGGAATTTCTCGCGGATCGTTGCGAGGGAAATTTGCTTGCTGCCTTTCAGGAAATTCAAAAACTCGCGCTGTTATTTCCAGTTGGGCAACTGTCTTTCGATCAAGTCAAAGATGTGGTAATGGATGTCGCGCGCTATGACATTTTCAAACTCTCAGAGGCCATGCTGATTGGCAATGGCGCACGCTACGCGCGCATTCTTGACGGGCTGCGCGCCGAGGGAACCGCCACCGTATTGGTACTGTGGGCGATCAGTGAGGAAATTCGTACGCTGGGCAAAGTGCTGCAAACGACCCAGCGCGGCGGCAATATCAGCAACGCGCTGCGGGATGCCCGGGTGTGGGGAGCGCGTCAGGGATTGATTGAAGCGGCCGCGCGACGTGTGAAGTTGCCACATATTGAGCGCGCCATCCAGCAAGCCGCGCGACTGGATAAAACCATTAAAGGCTTGCGTGATGGAGATGTGTGGGACGAATTGTTGCAACTAGGATTGCGCTTGGCACTGCGGGAAAAAGTAAAAGAGGCGGCCTAGAAGTTGGATATCCTCAGCTTCCCATCAAGGGCCAAAGCTGGCAGCGAAGGGTGAAAAATATTTCACGTTCTCACAATCTATAGACCTTTTATGGGCTACGCGCCATTTAAGCACGAAGGAGTTATGAGCAATCAAAAAATGTTGGCAACTAAAAAGCCCATTTTTCCTGCTTTTAAGCAAAACAAGGGGGAAATTCACAATTCTATTTCCGTTAAAGAAATATCAGTAATGCTCAGACTTGTTCGGCAAGGTTCTACGGCAAAAACTTTGGCTAAAGGTTCGCCCTTGGCAAAATGCTATTTGAATATCTTGGTGGATAAAGATCGTCGTGGAAGATAAGACCGCTACCATCAAAGGTAGTTATGCTGCAGTGGCAGAAACCATGCAGGCAAAAAAAGGCAGCTTGATAATCAAGTGCCCAGCTTTATACCAGACTGGTGCGCCCGGCGGGAGTCGAACCCACGACCCTTGGCTTCGGAAACCAATACTCTATCCAGCTGAGCTACGGGCGCGTTCTGAGAAGGCGCGCAGCATAACGGTTTTTGCCCACAGCGTCCATGTCACGGCACCACCGAAAAGTGCTATCTTGGCAACCTCATTGAATATCAACACGAGTTACCATGATTTTCAGCAATCCCGAACCAGAACAAATCCGCCATATTTTGCATCAGGTTCACAGTATCGCGGTGGTGGGGTTATCGCCGAACCAGGCGCGTCCGAGTTTTCGCGTCGCAAGTGGCTTGCAAGGTTTGGGTTACCGTATCATTCCGGTTCGGCCGTTAATTAAAGAAGTGTTGGGCGAAAAAGCATTTCCGGATTTGGCAAGCCTGCCAGAACTTCCCGATATTGTGGATGTATTTCGCGCGGCACAGCATGTGCCCGCCATCGTGGAAAGTTGCATCAAGCTCGGGATTAAAAATCTGTGGCTGCAACAAGGCATCATTCACGATGCTGCCGCGCAACGCGCAAAAGAAGCGGGCATCACCGTAGTAATGGATCGTTGCATGTGGCGCGATGCGATGCAGCTGGGTGGACCATGAATTCTGCGCACATGAATAAACATCGTTGTGTCTGGGCGACTACTGATGCTT